>JBBRRF010000139.1:0-5136 GCA_038200885.1 Candidatus Nitrosocosmicus sp. | reverse complement strand
TCGTTTGAAGATTTTAAGGAAAAGATATCCTGTTATTTCAGAACAAAACGGTTTGGTCTGAACATGAGAAACTATCTGTTGAGAAGGGTTTAAGAATAAATGTTAAATGTTATAGAAACTCAATGAGGTCATGAAAAAAGGCAAGTTTTTTCCTAACCTATCATAGGTATTTAAGTCCATCTTTTATATATAATGCATTTAATGGATAGACGTAAAAGTATTGTTTCAATTGTGGGGGCACGGCCCAATTTTATTAAACTCGCTCCCATTTATAGAAGATTAAAAGGTAGGGTCACACATATAATAATTCACACTGGTCAGCATTATGATTTTGAGATGTCCGGAATTTTCTTTAATGAATTTAACCTTCCAAAACCAGATTTCAATCTCGAAATTGGTTCTGGGACATCGTGT
This sequence comes from Candidatus Nitrosocosmicus sp., assembly GCA_038200885.1. Lineage (GTDB taxonomy): Archaea > Thermoproteota > Nitrososphaeria > Nitrososphaerales > Nitrososphaeraceae > Nitrosocosmicus. Next base: position 4,722 of record JBBRRF010000139.1, on the reverse strand, counting down.
TATCAGGTTGGTGAGATGATAAAACAAACTGAAAAGGTGATTAGTGAACATCAATTTGATTTAGCAATAGTATATGGCGATACCAACTCCACATTTGCTGGAGCTTTTGCGGCTTTCAAATCTAAGATAAAAATTGCTCATGTTGAAGCTGGAATCAGAAGCTTTGACAGGAATATGCCCGAGGAGATCAATCGCATTTTGACTGACAACCTGAGCCAGTATTTATTTGCACCCACTGATACAGCTGTTGAAAATATTAAAAATGCCAATCTATCAGGACAAATACTCCAAACAGGAGATTTGTCTGTGGAGGTACTTGCAGAATATCTAAAAATGTCAAAACAATCCCAAATTCTCTCGATGTTGGACTTGGAACCGGATTCATACATACTGTTTACAATGCACAGGGCAGAAAATACATCCGAGGCAGAAAACTTACTGTCAGTTATCAAAACCATGGAGAGAATAAATCACATTAAGATAGTTTTTCCTATTCATCCAAGGACCATGAATACACTAAAACTGAATAATTTGTATGAGAGGATTTTGGCCTGCAAGAACGTCAAGATAACACAACCTGTAGGGTATACTGATTTTATTCAGTTGATGCGTAATTCTACAAAGATTGTGACGGATTCTGGAGGGATCCAAAAGGAATCGTTTTTGCTCTCTGTTCCATGTATTACTATCAGAAATAATACAGAGTGGGTTGAAACTATACGAGAAGGATGGAATATATTGGTTGGAACGGACAGTGAAAAAATTATTAAAGCAATCAAATCATGGTATCCATCTAGTTCGAATAGAAATCAAATTTTCGGAAAAGGCGATACTTCAAAAATAATTTCTGACAAGATATTGGAAATAATCGGCTAGGAATTTTCTTTATTCTACAATCTCGGATATTATGCTAACACAAATCACTGAATGACTCCTTTCGGTGAAAGCCATAAATCGTCATCGAAAGGGCTATGCATTACATGAAAGGGAAACCATAGTTGAGATGTTCTCATTCAGCCCAAGTTATAGACATGGATTAAACTATTGAAAATCCATGATAAAGAGATATACTTAACAACATAAGTTCGCTAATCATTCCTTAACAAATACTTTACTATATCTAGGTTAAACCTTCTTGTCCTGTAATATTTGGCTATCGTTGATTTCAAATCGGTAAAGGAAGGGTAGTATTTAGATACCAACAAGTCATGCTTTCCCTGTCTCCAGCATTCTTCAACAGCGTTAAACTGGGGAGAACCCTTTGGTAGATAAATGATACTCAGAGAATCTTTGTTCTCTTCTAGATATTTTCTTACCTTCTTCGACCTGTGCTGAGGAGCTCTGTCTATAAACAGCATTACCTTCCCCCTCAGTTTCTTCTTTATTTCTTCCAGATAATTAAGAAATGTGTACTGGTTAAATAGATCGTATTGTCTGAACAGTTGTTTCCCATTTGAAGTCAGAGTACCAAACACACATGTCTTTTCATGGGAGCCGGTGGTAGTGACTATGGGTCTAGATCCTTTGGATGTCCATAGTTTTCTTCTAACAAGTACATCGTGTACAAATATGGATTCATCCTGTACTACTATAGTAGTAGTATTAGTAGCAGTTACAGATCCTTTTGGGACGTGTGAGAATATATCCAGTATTCTTTTTTGAATTCTTCCTTTTCCTCTTTTGATGCGGTGTTTACAAATCTTTTCTTTGGTACTTTGGGTGACATACCCCAATCGTGAAGTAAACGGTAGACATGAACTTCATGATATCTAACTCCTGTCTTTTCATATATCAAATTCATTACCTGCTTGGCTTCCCATCCTGATGTATTCTCTATCACCTTTTGTTTTATTTTGAGCATCATTTTTTCTGATATTTTTGGTGGTCTACCGCTCCTTGGATGATCTTTTAATCCTTCAAGACCTTGCCTGTCAAATCGTTTTAGCCACTTGTATGCCCACCACCTTGACTTGTGTATTTCTCTTTCGGCTACTTTTGATGCTTCCATACCATCAAATTTAACACGTCTTACAAGGAATATCCTTTCTTTAATATCGCCATCTTTTTCTGTTCTATAGACTTGTTGTATTTGTCTTGATGATGATTCAACAGCTACGGCAACAACAGATTTAGAATCCAATGATAACTGTACATATAACACTAAGCTAAATTATTGCAGATTGAAAATCATTTACTAATGTATGAATTTATGTTAATCAGTATAGTTTCTTTATTTTCTCTATTTATTGTTATGAATCTTTACTGGGTTCTGCCGTATGTTCTAAGTTCGGTCACTTCCTCTGAATCAATTGCACCCACATATGTTTTGAACCTAGAAATGGCAGACGTATTAAGTAGGGATAGCAATTTTTTAAACGCCCTAAGACTTACTGCTGACTGGATAGATTTTGGAATTAATTATGAACCATCACCACCGACATCTATCCTGCATTCTTTGTGGTTATTTTCTAGCTATCTGTTCCCAGTACTAGCATTATCTAGCTTTATTCTTTGGGTTAAAAAAATCAAATATTCTCTTATCTTGTTTGTTTTTTTTGTAATTGGACTTGTACTGGCCATGGGAACAAACATTCCATTTGATTATTTTAACATATTATTTACCACACCTATACTTGGAAAGATTGCCTGGGTGTTTAGAGACCCTGACAAGTGGTCATTTTTGATAGCATTTAGTTATTCATTTTTTATAACTTTGTTTTCAATATTCATTTTCAATATCTTTTCAAATCGGAGATCTAGAAACATTATAGTCTCCTCCACCTATATTGTTCTTATTGTTAGCAGTATTGCTATTTTTGCATATCCCGTTTATAACTATACGATGGAAGAAAGGTATAATTCCATAAAGTTGCCAGAGGATTTCAATAATCTAAACAACTATTTATCTACCCTTGATACTCAAAAGGTCTTTTTTATGCCTTACTCTGATAACCCGCCATACTGGAGTCTTAATCACACTGTTACTGGCATTTATCAATTAGTGTCTTCTCTTCCAAATAACCAAATCTTTTATCCAGCACAGAAAAATTATTATAATTATTTTACTCAATTAATTCAAAATAATCAAATAAAGGAAGGTATCAGCAATTTCATTTATCCTTTTGGTACATCATATTTGATATATCACAATGATACGATATCAGAAGATGATTTATCTTTTTTGAACAAGGTTTATAATTTGAGTGATTTACAACATGATAAAAACATTGGATTTTTTGATGTCTTCAAATTACCCAAGAATCAATCGTCCATTAATATAATGAATACTAATAATAACATAGGAGTGGTTCAAGGCCTAGACAAATTATCTCTTCTTAATAAGATCAAGTCTTTTAGTTCTACTAATTCTTCGATATTGTTTTTGGATCAAAACCCATCACAAAATATCGATTCTTTAAATTACTTTAACAACATAATCCTGGAACCATCTTTCCTAAACCTTGTATTTCCGTTTTTATCTGATGAATACTTTGTTTCACCTTTTGTTTATACTTATCATAACGACCCTTCCTTATTGTGGTCCAGAGTTAATGCCATAGATTCATTGCATGGTGAATTCCATCCTTATTTACAACCGGTAGGAATAGACAATTGGGATTTAGATTATAGGAAGGGTATAGTTATAACACAAGCTTCTGGTGCCAAACTTGACATACCTATAAAAATCGACAAAGATGATCAGTACGACTTGTTTATACGCTATCTGGAGAATTTTAGAGGAGGAAACATCAAGATTCTTCTAGATGATAATTTAATAAACGAGATTAATACTCAAGGGGGGGCCGACGAGTTTGTATGGAAAAAAATATGGTCCAACAATTTAACTAAAGGTCAGCACAAACTAACTATCGAAAATGCAAATGGCTTTAATGCCATCAACATCTTTGCACTAGTTCCTAACAATGAATTTAATCAAGTGGTGTCTGATATTGCAGACAAAACCAGTGCTCTGGACTTTATCTACTTGATAGATAAATCAGACTTTGAAAGTTTTGGTAACAACACTGCTACAACTATGGTTCCGTTATTTGCTGCTTCAACTTCAGCTTCAAATATGACTACAAACAAAGTCGATAATAAATCGGGCACGCTTGTATTCAATGGTACAATAGATATACCTGATAATATTGATTCACTTACATTAAATTTTGAAAGTAAATTCAAATCTCTTTCTTCTGATAACAACAATAACCAAACAGCTAATCCCATCAGATCTATTGATCTAGTACCTACAAGTCAAAAAACTGTTTATCATGAGGATTACGAGAATGTATCAAACCTGTATGAATTGTTTGGCGATGAGTTATACTCAGAGTCCTTGGAAGAAAATTATCCTGTTGCAGGAAATAGCAGTTTAAGAGTCAATGTAAACACATCTACATTCGATAATATGAATACATGGAATATTTTGCAGACAGACTATATACCGATTCATGATAACACTAATCTTAAATTCACATCCAAAGTTAAAGCATTTGATGTGAATGATTTTCACCCCGAAGTGCATTTTTACGATTTGAATTATAATTTGTTAGGTGAAAATCTTGTCTCTGAACCTATGAATGGTTCCTTTGAAAAAGAATATGCTTCTGACATTATACCTCCACGTAATACAGAATTTATCCAGGTTGCTTTTCTGTTCTTGCCTAATGAAAATCTAAAAAGTAGCTTTCTTTTAGATGATACTGAGGTAGTAGAAAT
>JBBRRF010000138.1:0-5140 GCA_038200885.1 Candidatus Nitrosocosmicus sp. | reverse complement strand
GATTCTAATTTGGACCCTAAAGATACAGGGATAACCAAAAAATACTTGATAGAGATTGCTGGTAAATTTAAAAGTACCTCTACTATAGAACTTTCAAATTATGAAGAAGCCTTAGAATTATTTAATCAGAGGTCAAAAGATGGTAAAAATCTAATACTTTATGAAATACACAAGTCAAAAATTGATGGAACTATGGTTAAAAAAGTTCCAGTACTTAATACATCCAAGCATGCAGAAAGGATGCGAGTTCTCCAAGAGGAATTAAAGGCTTCTGATCCTGCCAATAATGTAACAGTTAATACTCCAGTTTCTACATCGTCATCTCCAGATCAGAAAGATAAAATGACACTAGGCAAAATGAAATTTAAGATAATAATTCTTGCTGCTGTAGTTGCTGGTTTTATAATAACTCTATTCATGTTAGATATCATTGCAGGTGGAGGTAGTGGAAATATGTCTGCTCATTCTGTTGCACTTGATGCCATACAGAACTACGTTCAAACTACAGCAAATGTCAATTACAATTACAATTACAATCATCAAAATTTAGTTTCTATCTATTTTCTCCTCCAAATTTGATCCTGTGCTAAATCCTCCTTCCTCTAATGCTAATTCTACTAGAAGATTTTTTTGATCAAGTTTTGGGTTCCTCACTCAAACTTACTTTCTATACAAAACTATTGTAGCAATTCTGTTAATGAGGATATCAGTATGAAAGAAAAATTTACGCTGTTATATCAAGATTTATTCCCCAGGTGGCCATTTTTCTAGTCTCCAAGACGAGAAAAACATCAGCTCTCCCCTTAAATTCGCAAAATTATCATCTAATATATCCGGACCTGTTAGAATAATCATTCAAAAACGCAAACCATAAAAAGATGGGCTTATTCAGCAAATGCATAGGCATCAAAATAATGTCAATTAGAATGTTAGTATAAAATCGGCTAAAACCTTTAGATAGTCGATTTTATCTAAAATTTGTCATATGGATAATAATTGTCTTTTATTCCCAATCATATAATAATAAATCCAACAGTAAATGCTTGTGAATAATCTGGTATTGTTGGTTTTACTTATCTCTATAGGTGGTGGAAGTTTGATCTTAATTGATTATGATGATATTTTTGCACAAAGCACTGATTTCCAACTACCATCTTTATCCTTTAGCGCTCCATATTCTGATATGCCATCAAATATGCAAGGCACCATTTCAGAACTTGGTGACATTGATGAAGAAGTGGACTCTAAAGTTAACGAAATGATAAAACCAACATTTCAGAATCCGTTAGAAAAATCTGTTACTAAAGAAAATGAGGATATTTCATCTGTTATTGACTCCAAAGGTGGTGGGAGTGGTGATGGAAGTGGTGGTGCCCCTCCTGCTAATAATGGTGGTGGTGAAGGCGATGTATATGTAGTAGATTATAGTAATATTCGAGTGCAGAAATTTGATAGCAATGGTGATTTTATCTCGAAATGGGGTACAAAAGGCAAGGCGGATGGTCAGTTTGGAGTACCTCATGGAGTAGATGTAGACAAAGAAGGGAATGTTTATGTCGTTGATATGGATAACGATAACGTTCAAAAATTTGATAGCGAAGGTAACTTTCTGTTTAAATGGGGTTCCATGGGTACTGGAGACGGTCAATTCATGCATCCTCATACAATAAAATTGGATTCCGCGGGCAACTCCTACGTAAGTGACATGGATAACTTTAATATTCAAAAGTTTGATAGCGAAGGTAACTTTCTGTTTAAATGGGGTTCCATGGGTACTGGAGACGGTCAATTTAATGCACCTGAAGGTATTGCAATAGATTCATTGGACAATATATACGTCACAGATACTGATAACAATAACGTTCAAAAGTTTGATAGCGAAGGTAACTTTCTGTTTAAATGGGGAACTACTGGCGGTAATGAAGGCCAATTCAAGAAGCTAGCTGGACTGGACATAGATAAAAATGACAATATATATGTAGTAGATGCGGGTAATAGTCGAATTCAAAAGTTTGATAGCAATGGTGAATTCTTATCAGCATGGGGATCTAAAGGGCCTGGTAATGGACAATTGGCAAGTCCGCATGATGTAGCCGTTGATTCTGAAGGAAACGTTTACGTGGTTGAGCAGCTGAATTTCAGAGTTCAAAAGTTTGATAGCAATGGTGAATTCTTGTCAACCTGGGGATCCAAAGGGAGCAATGATGATCAATTTCTTGATCCTCATAGCATCGTGGTATCATGATACTTTTCATTATTTTTATTAGTTAGGTATCAATTTCTATTGACTTTCAAAGTATCCTGTTGTATTCTTTGCAATATATTAGAGAATCCACCCTATGCAGGAGCAATTATGGGTCCAAAATTTCAAAGATGATATTCTACCTTGATTACTACATAACTATTTAAACCAATGAATTTAATTTTTTTTGTGAAGTTTGCATTTAGCACTAACGCCTTTACCAACTATTCATTAACCCGATCAATAGAAGAAATCTCCAAAATAGGCTATGAAGGTGTCGAAATAATGTGCGACGTGCCTCATGCTTACCCCCCAAATTTGAATGAAGATAAAATTAAGGAAATTTGTAATTCGTTAATCCGAAATAAAATGCAAATTTCAAATTTAAATGCTTTCACTTTATTTGGTTTAGGCGATACTTACCATCCTTCTTGGATAGAAGATGCAAAAGATGCCCGAGAGCTCCGCATAAAACATACATTAGATTGCATTAATCTTGCCGAAAAACTTGGTGCAAAAAATATTTCGATAGAACCAGGGGGACCGATAGAGGTGCCTACAAACAGAGAAAAGTATCTGAAACTTTTTGCGGAAGGAATAAGAGATGTTCTTCCTCAAGCTAAAAAAAAACAAATAAAGATTTTAGTTGAACCAGAACCTGAATTGTTACTTGAGTCTTCGACTGAATTTTTGCATTTTATGAAGGATTTTGATTCTGAATTTTTGAAATTAAATTTTGATATTGGACATTTTTACTGTGTTAATGAGGATCCAAGCGCTCTAATTCTCAAGCTTCAAGAATACATTGAACATTTTCACATGGCAGATATAAGAGACAGAAAGCATTTCCATTTAATTCCTGGACATGGATCGATTGATTTTAGGACCGTTTTTGCGAAAATTGATGAGATAGAATATGATGGATATGTTACGGTTGAACTCTACCCTTATAAGACAAACCCCATAGATGCTGCATCAGAATCGATGAAGTATATTAATTCGATTTAGGTTCATGTTACTTCAAAAATTTGGCTGAATAATATGCTTCAAAATCCTTATCTAAAACTTTTCCGAATTTCTAATGTTTTCACGGTTCCACCAGACATTATTGTTGGTTTTTTAGCAGTATCCATTAACTTAAGTTCCTCGATAGGTTACAGTATTTCCGATCTCGTCATCTTAATTTTTTCTTCCATTTTTTTATACCTTGGGGGTCTGGTGTCAAATGATCTGTTTGACATCAAAGTGGATAGACTAGAGCGACCAACTAGACCTTTGCCCTCAGGCAAAATAAAAAAAACAAATGCGCTACTACTTGCCATCCTCATGTTTAGCTTGGGAGTAATCCTTGCAACCTTTGTCAATCATTTAGCTCTTGGAATTTCCATGTTACTCATTATAGGTATAATATCGTATAACTATAGAATCAAGAATGGATTTTTTAGACCATATTTGATGGCAGGAATACGATCATTAAACGTTATTTATGGCGCCAGTTTTGTGTTTAGTATATCCAACATTAGCACGATGGATAACGGGGATAATTTTATATCCAATACGGGTTTTAGCTCTTTTCTATTACTTGCCTTGGCATCTTGTGTTGTGTATTTTCATATCTTTATCCTGACCTCTCTCAGTAAGAGCGAAACAACCAGGGAATTCTTAAGAGTTAAAAATGAGCTAAACATTCAGAAAATTCAAATTACATATATTATTTTTCTGCTTATTTCTTTATCACTAGCAATAATTTTAACACCCTTTAAATTGGATTTCCTAATTTTTATCCTATTCTTTTTGTTCTTGATCAATTTACTTTTCAATAAAGCCTCCAAAATGGACGGCGCCCAAGGTGAGGCAGTGATAAGATTCATGGTCAAAAATATGTTAATTCTGCTTATAATACTAGATTCAGCATTCATAGCTGGCGAAGCTGGCCTGTTCACAGGATCTATTGTAGCGTTACTTGCAATTCCATGCATTATACTCGGTAAATGGGTTAGCATGACGTGAGCACGTAAATTGTGATAATTTCTTTATTTTTCCATCCAAAATTACGAATTAACAAGATATATGCATAGAAATAAGGCTGTTTGAATTACATATTTTTTTAAATGGGCTTTCACGAACTAATTACAACATGAATAGATCTATAAATTTGGCGTTACTTGTAAGTATGTGTTGCTTTGTAACAACAGGTTTTATCATTAATTGGTCACTAGAACTTCCAACCAGTCTTGCTTCTTCTTTCTTACCTGAAAAGAATTCAACACTTTCAAATTCTTCATCAAGTGGTTTTGAAAGTAATCCAATAACTACAATTATCATTCCAAATAAAGATTCAAATTTAAATGCAAATTCTAGTAGTAATAACGCTGCTAATATAGCTAAGCAAAGTGCTCCCCAATCAAATTCATTGTCATCCGTTGATTCAAGCTCAGGGTCAATGGAAAATCAAAGCAATTTGATTTCCTCTAATGATACCCTAAAGTCGAATACTAACAATGAAGTTACAAACAATGATACCTTATTAGACTCTCAACAAAGAGGCACATATCTAACTGACGATAATGGAATACACTATTATAATATCAATAACTGCAGCGAAAAGAAGGGATCATCAGGTATCGGAAATATGTCAGAATGTGAAGATGCAGCGAAGGAAATGAGTGAAGAATAAATAAATTTAAAAGTTTTTCTCTTACGGTGTGTTGATAGATAAGTACATAAAAATTATTTATTATTCTTTATTTGTAAATACGTGGTAGAATTCTGAAATGCATTCCACTAGTATATTTCTAAAAAATAAGGCAAGCTTGCAACATACTAATTAGTAGACGATCTTTCTAGGGTGCAATATTGTCCCTTTTAAGATTACCAAGTGTGTTCTTTTCTCTTAAG
>JBBRRF010000137.1:0-5146 GCA_038200885.1 Candidatus Nitrosocosmicus sp. | reverse complement strand
TCATAATATGTCTGTATATTGTTCTTATTACATAATGTAAGAAAACTTTATATAATGTAATGTATATTACATATGTCAGGTGTATATGATAAATGAGCAATAAAGACATTATACCAAGCGATTGGATTAGCAGATTCTTTGAGACAGGTTTAGGAAGAGGTAGAGGAAGAGGATTAGGATTATTTAATAGAGATGAGTTCAGCGATTTTGATGATATCCATAAGGAAATGAACAGAATGTTTGATGTATTTAACGATATATCAAATAACGCCCCAAAAGAACTTGTAAGAGAATATGAAACCAAAGAAGGTGGCAAGGTTAGAGAAGTAGGGCCAATAGTATATGGATATTCAATGACTATAGGATCCGACGGTAAACCTCATGTAAGGGAATTTGGAAATATCAAATCTTTGAGTGACAACGCTGTAAAAAAAATAGGAACACAACCGGATAATCTCTCCCAAATATCTGCAGAAAGAGAGCCATTAGTTGATGTGAACATAACAGATAAAGAAGTCAAAGTGGTGGTTGAAATGCCCGGTATCAGAAAAGAAGACATAAAAATAAAAGCATATGACTCGCAAGTTGAAGTAACAACATCAAAGGATGCTCAAAGAAAATATCATAAGAATATAGAACTTCCAGAGCTAGCAGAAATTGAGACGGCAAGATCAGCATATAACAACGGCATATTGGAAATAACCTTCGACAAAAAGAAAGTTACTAAACCCGCAGGTAAGGATATCAAAATAGAGTAGAATGTAAATCACATTCCAGACATTCAATAATTTATTTTTTTAATATTCTTCTAAAATAATAATCATGTTATAGACTTATTTTGTTCAAGGTTATTTGATATTATCAATATTTTATATAAAGACCTGTATCTGCTGGCTATAATCGACATTAGACCAAGGTGAATCGTAAGGGATTTAAAACTACCAATCATTATTTTTTCTCAAGAACCTTTCAATCCTGTTTGGATCCCATCTATTATAAAAAATATAAAAAGTAACTGGTATATACAATAAATGGATACCCTGGAATTTGATTTCTCCAAGATGAAGGCACATCTTAGATATAATCTATTGATTTCTCTAATAACTCCCAGACCAATTGCCTTCATTTCAACATTGAGTGATAAAGGAATCCCAAACGCGGTTCCTTTTTCATTTTTTAATTTGATGGGGAATGACCCTCCAATTGTGGCTATTGGAATTGGGAAAGATGAAACTCGAAAAAATGATTTGAAAGATACTGGACATAATATCCAAAAGACAAAGGAGTTTGTAATAAATATTGTAAACGAAAGTATTTTAGAGTAAGTGAACATGACATCCATTGATTTTCCACCAGAAGTTGACGAATCCGAAATTGCCGGGCTAACTAAGATGCCATCTATAAAGGTGAAACCACCAAGGATTGCAGAGTCACCCGCTAACCTTGAATGCCACCTAGCAAGTACAGTAGAAATTGGAAACACCCGCATAGTGTTGGGGGAAATTATCTACTTGCATATAAAGAAAGAATTTTTAGATCACGAAAATCAAACGGTTCAGGCCGATCTAATTTCACCAGTTGGGAGGATGCACAAGAACGATGTTTATACCCGAACTACTGATTTGTTTAATTTACCGCGTATATCTTTTAAAGAATGGAAAGAGCAGGAAATGAGTAGTAAAAATATATGAATAAGAATATTTTTGGAATACACCATGTTACCGCCATTACTAGAGATCCTCAGAAAAATATTGATTTTTATTCTAACGATTTGGGGCTTCGCCTTGTAAAGTTAACGGTAAACCAAGATGATCCGACGTCGTATCATCTTTATTTCGGTGATGAAACAGGTCGTTCAGGGACAATACTTACATTTTTCCACTGGCCAGAAATACCTAATGGGCGCCGAGGCACTGGAGAAGTTAGTACAACCTCATTTCTCATTCCACCAGATTCTATCGACTATTGGATTGCACGGCTCAAAGATAGAAAAATAGATTTTTGTGGTCCGTACAGCCGATTTGACGACGAACAGATTCTTTCTTTTCAGGATTCGGGTGGATTAGAGTTGGAGCTTGTAGCGCATAAATCTGCTTTAGACAACACTCTCAATGTTTGGACCGCTGGTCCTATTCCGGTTGAACATGCCATAAGAGGCTTTTACTCCGTAACTTTGTCGGTAAAGGGTTACCAACGTACCGATACAATCTTGAGAAGCGAACTGGGATTCTTACGCACAAAACAGGATAGAAATCGCTTTCGTTATGAGATTCCAAAAACCTCTACAACAAATATCAAAAACGAAGAAGAGGGAATAGTTGGGGCACGTAATGTGGACGTTCTTTTCCTACCAAATGCTCAGCAAGCAGCAATAGGAATTGGATCAGTTCACCATGTGGCATGGCGTAATCCAACTTTCGAACAGCAGGACCTCTTACGTGCTAATATAGTCAAAGCAGGGTTAAATGCGACCCCTATAATAGATCGATTTTATTTTCATTCTGTATATTTCCGTGAACCGGGCGGTATATTATTTGAGATTGCTACTAATCCTCCAGGGTTTACTGTTGATGAGAAAAGGGAAGAACTTGGTAGTCATCTTGTGCTTCCTCCGTGGCTAGAGTCGGCTCGTAAAGACATTGAAAAAGTGTTGACACCTGTACTTCTACCGTCAGAAAGAAACGGAAATGATTAAATTTTTAAAAATAATGGGGAACTACAAGACATGAGTACATGCAATAATAACAAGCAAATGAAACTTGGTTTTATTCATAGGTTTGAGCGGACAAACAAAGATGATCTTAACGGATCTAAAGAAATAAAAAATCCTACCATGACCCTTCTATTGCTTCATGGCACAGGTGGAAATGAATACGATCTGATACTGGTTGGTCAACTGTTATCTTCAAACGCGTTTTTGCTAAGTCCTCGGGGAAAAGTACTAGAGAATGGCATGCCTCGTTTTTTTATGAGACTGTCTGAAGGGATTTTTGATTTAGAGGATCTAAAATTTAGAACACAAGAGCTCGCCAAATTTGTTATAGAAGTCTCTATCTTATACTCATTCGATTTGAATAAAACATTTGCAATTGGTTTCTCTAATGGAGCAAACATTGCTGCAAGCCTTCTTCTTTCCTATCCTGAAACTATAAAAGGTGCGATCCTATTTAGAGCAATGATTCCATTCATACCGGATAATTTACCTGATCTATCTGGCAAACATGTATTATTGTCAGCAGGGTTAGCGGATCCAATAGTACCAAAAGAGCAAGTAAATGGTCTTTTACGGCTATTCCAGGATACTCGATCAGATATGACTTTGAAATTGCAACAAGCCGGACATAATCTTACAGATAAAGACATATTGGACGCAAAAGAATGGATTGAGAATCTTTCTTTGTAGATTCTAACACTGTAAATATTTTTTCATTCACCAGAGTAAAAAACAAGTTTGGCAAAATTTATCATGTTAAAATTTTGTTTTTCCCTCTTGCAATGTAATTACCCCTGAATTTACTCTCACCTTTCTTAATATATTGAATATTTTTCTAAAACCTTTTTCATATCTGCCTTCTTATGTTCCCATGAAATAATCTCATGTCCTTATCTGGTAAAGAGTATGAAATTTATCAGGCAATTATATTATTCGCTAGGATTTCAATCAAATTCCAGCAAGCAAAGGTATTGTTATAGTAACGAGCAGGTGAATAAAGCTTGTTGTTGGAATTTGATACTACAAAAAGTGAAAATAATTATTTCCTACCAGGGATTTAAACGAATCAAGATAATTTACATCCAGACGAGCGTATTTCAACTCACCTGGATGTAAGAATCAAGCCTAAATGATGCATATCATGATGATACTTCATGAATATTAAATATTTGGATGACCTTTATTTGGGATGATACTCTAGAAAAATAATCAAATTTATTGAAAACAAATGAATGAATTATCTCGGATTATTAAAATAGGCATTAAAATACACTTAATCGTACCGAGTCAAGATATTTTGATTGTTAACGAAATTTCTTTATGTTGTAAACCCCAACTCCTAGCCAGATATGATGTAAATCTCAAATGTCTAACAGGACTTCTTAAGCGAGTTTAATCTCCAAACTCTAATTAACTTTTTTTTAAATAAAAATTGATTATACTAAAAAAATAAATTAATTAACTGGATCTCCAAATGCAGTTATGTTAGTAGTCGCCAACCTAATGTGCGAAACGACCTCAAACAAGTAAAAAGTATACTTTTCATTTGGCTTTAATAAGAAAGATGGCTGAGTAACATATTCATTGAATTTGCCCAAACTATTTCCATCCTTATCAAAGAATTCACCAGTGATTTCAATATTGTGCAGATCAAATGTGTTATTATTCCTTACTGCTCCGTCCACTTCAACCATGCCTTGTGCAGTCTTGGAGGTCACCAGATCCTCTACAGGAATAAACACCTTTCCTGATTGTTGATTACCGTTATTCTGATTATCATTAGTTCCATTTACCTGTCCTCTTGCATTATTTTTGAATTCATAAAAAGGGTCCGCAGATGAGGCAACCATCAATAACGAAAAAATGATAGTAATTTCCTTTAACATTATTAATTAGTAGGTGGTATTCCGTAATAAATATTCTTATTGATTATATTAAATCCTGTTTAATTAAATTATTATAGTCATGTATCTAATATATTATATTATTAAAAACTAGAATTTTTGAATTAAATGATTAGATTAGAAATGCTCTGTTGCCTAATTCTCTATCCTTACATCCGTTATTCCTGTTACTCTACATCCTTCTAAATAAGTTATACAACGATACCTTTACTATCATCTCTTTTACCATGCTTTGAAATATAGTAGCAGATACATACTCACCAAATGTTCTCTTTATTGTTGAAAATGCTGTCTCAGCCATCCATCTGTGTCCATACTTTCTTTTCTTCTTCCATTTCAGAAGGTCCTTTTCTGTCTGCAATTTACTTCCTTGTTCCTTAACCTGTTGTTTCTAATTGAAACAGTAGAGTTCTTTCTTACCTTTATACCCGGTTTGATCTTTTTATTCTCCAGATACCTGAAGTTGTTATTTGAATCATAGGCTCCATCAGCTAAAACAGGTTTTATCTTTGTACCGGGTTCACTGTAT
>JBBRRF010000136.1:0-5159 GCA_038200885.1 Candidatus Nitrosocosmicus sp. | reverse complement strand
TCTTAACGGGCATAATTCACAATAGCATGTGCTTCTGTTTAATAATATCGATGAACATGTGATAAATTGTATTTAAATGTTTTTATATATTATAACATATAAGAACATGTTATAATATGTTAATAAAACTGATATTTTTATTGCAGTTGACTCTGTCTCTGCAAGGAGAAAAGTCAAAGAAAATAAGAGCCGTTTGCAAATCAGGAGGCATTCAAAGGGGTAAAATATTTCGTAGGCTCAAGAAAGGTTCCCGAATCGATATATTCAGAAACAAATCTTTGGGACTTCGAAGTTTGTTTGAGTCTATACTCCGTGTCATAAATTTCTATAAACCAGCACCTTTTGATACCTTGGTCATCTTTACATCTGTGCTGTTTCTTTTGAAAAAATCGTTGTTGTTGTCAATACTTGTTATTTGCAAAATATTACACAGCCTTTTGAACGAAGACATTAATGGAAATTGAAACCTGAACATTTTTCGAGTTGAATAGAATAGTAGTTTCTGACCCACTAACAGAGTTTGTCTAGCTCTCTCAGGTAGATTGAATGACTGTTCTAGAATTTCATTATGATCTTCCCCTTGAATGATATATTGGCAGTTGGAGCGGATTCAATTCGAGGTATATCGCATATTTATTAGGAAATACATCCTTGACTAATTAGAGAAAATCTAAAATTTTATGTTCTATTGGTAATTATTTAAAATATTTATAGTATTATGTAAATGAATATAGAATTATTCTCATTAATTTTTGTCCATTTGGAAAATTAAAGTGCCCTGTCCTCAAACTAACAAACGGGGATTACACGTAGTCGGTTTTTTTAGACGGACAACTAGCTAATAATGTTATATAAGCAGATACTTTTATAGACGGATATAATTGGTTAATCCATTATAATTAAGTGTCTTGTGTGTCGCTTTGTATGCTCAGTGTCGCTTTGTATTTTCTAGATAAATAGTCAAGACAAGTATGAATACAAGCCCTCTATACTATAATTATTAATTAAAATCTATAAAAGGGTCTTGTAATCCTTACAATTCGTATTTCTTTGCATTATAAAGTAATTACATGATGCTCTTTCTATGATTTAGTAGTGCTTGCGAAGGTATTGGAAGGATAGACCTAGGTTCAAACCCTGATAGTTTTGAATTGTTATCTGGTGTTCGTTTCAAGGCTTTAGATTATTTTGATTTGTCAATCCGGTATGTTCATATTAGATCCATTTTATTTTCCTTCCCTTTGAAAAAGTACTTTATCGATTTCCTTATGATCCTTCTGACTGCTGATTCGTTAATTCCTTGATAGGCTGATCACCTTATCTCATTTCATGATGACGCTATGAAAATAGAGCATTAAGCGCCATTATGATTTCTTTTTTTATTTTGATTGTTAGATTCAGGAGAGAGCGATCTAGGAATGTCCTGACGAATGTGACCTATTTTTTGAGTTTAATAATAAAGATCTTGGAAATTTGGCATAACTAATTGGTCCTAAAAAAATATAGATAAGAATTAAACTAAAAATGCCTCAAATAACACTGTCTGCTTTCAAAGCATTCAATTAGTATGGTCGTAAAAAATTAAAAATGATTTACCTTAACTAATCACTATTAGTCAGATTCTTCTGCATAAATCAATTTCATTTCATCGAAAGTGAGTTTCTCTCCGCTCGACATTTTCTTCATGGCGACCTCCTTTAACGAATTCCATAATTCTTGATTTTCTCTGTTTTTGCGCATTTTGTCTTGAGGCATTTCGTGCCTGATCTTTCTTTCTGGACTATAACGTCTCTGTCTCTCTGAAGAGTGCTGTAACCTATTTCTCTTAAACTCTATAGCATTAAGTTGGGTATCTACCATTTCTATCTTAGCCCCAGCTTCTCTAACTCTGTGAATCACCCCTCGTCTTTCTTCATACAGTTCTTCCCTTCTATTCAGCAATTCATCTAAATTTGACTTTATTTTACCAATTCCCTTTCCTACATCAGCTTTTTGGTCAAATATTTCATTCATTTTTCCTTTAATGTCATCAAACTTTGTTGCCAGTGATTTGTAAGTGTCTTCCTTCTTGTGAATGACTTTTAGTGCATGTAACCTAGTAGCTATTTCCTTTGATTTTAAGACCAACCGTCTTTCTTCATCCTTTGATAATTTCTTTGTTTGAATGTCTCTCTCTATTTGCTCTAGTGCTTTTGTCAAATTTGATAGATTATACCTGTCTCTTCTTGACCTTGGACCTCCGCTAGATGCTTTGGTATCCAATGTTTTCATTCTTTTTCTTTCTTCAATCAGGTTGCTCTTTAATTCTGTAAATTTTGCGTAATCTGCATCCTTTACTTCATTAATTTGTTTTAGTTTTAGTCTTTCAGCTTCTAACTTTACTCTTTCTTCGTCAATAACCTTCTTTGTTTCTTCAATACTTTCATTGATATTCTCAATCTGGGTTTCCCCTAGTTTTTGTTCTTCTATTAATGATTTTTTGAAATCTAACAGAGTCTTTTGATTTGAATCTATTGAATTTTCCGATCTATTGTCTTTTTTTGTCGTAGAACCTGAAGCTGCAGCAGAAGGAGCTGTAGCTGGATTTCCACTGTTCTGTTCTTGAACCACGCCGCTTACAACCTGTTAATATATGGAAAGATATATTTTTTCTGATTCCATTTCGGTTGCCTGCCTCTCAAATGAACTAGGATAGATGAATTCAAAGCTCACTGGCAAGATTTTTTATTAATAAATTAGTCTTAAAGGTGATAAAATTTCTATTACAAAGCTGACCTTCGATTTTGTTAATTATCCAGATACCAAAAGTCAAATATTACTTTCAGATCTAAAAATCATTATTATTTACTGCTGTAAATTACCAAATTTCAGTCGATTGTAAATATCATACAAACATATATTTATATTCTATCTTGTGGATTATTAAGTGAGTAATGATGGATGATTTTGATAATGATTTTCCAGGATTTGATTGGAAAAATACTCCAGCTTATAAACATCCAGGAGGAAAAGACTGTCCTTGTCCAAAGCACGAGTATATTAGAGAGCAAATTAATGTTGCCAAGACTTTAAATACAAATAGTAAAAATGTAGATACTGATAAAAAACCTACTTCAAATGTTACCCTTAAATTCTGCCCTGATCATTATAATGTTTATTTCAAAGAAGTGATTCCTGCCATGCCTTTAAAATATAGAATAATTACCAAGATTGCATTGAAATTGGGGGCAGTTGTAATTCAACAAATTCCATATATGATGTCTGATAAGTGCTTTTATTGCAAATTCGGTTCAGGCGGTTTTGATAAAAAGGTGGAATTACCACCAATTTAATCTTATTTGATATCTGATTTCTTTAGTAGATTTTTTGCTAGGTTGGAATGATCAGATACTAGCACCAGCGCAGCAATATTTCTTACTATCACTGATAAATAAGGCAATTTATCGGTCGGATTGTTTTTATATCCATCCAAAAAAGATTTTTCTATAATTTTATACTTTTCATTATCTAGGTCCAATAGACTAGCCAAGAAAATACCAATGTCTATACTTTTTGTATACTCTGAGGCATGACTTCGTATCAATCCCAAGTCGGTTCGTATTATTTCTAAATCCCTTACTAAATAATTCTGAGCTTTGTTGTCAATGAAGCAAGATCCACTATCGTGCAGATTCCTGGTTATTGTGCCAACTTTGTAAACAATTTCTAAGTTGTTGCTCCTTTGTAGAAATCCGTAAAGATTTCCGCCATCGATATATTCTTCAATGATGACGTCTTTGTTAATTTCTAATAATCTAGGTGTGTGAATCCCCAGATCCTTCAATCTCTGTCTACTAGATGAACCTTCATTTCGCAGAATAGATTTTCCAGTCCTAAACGGGGGTGTAGGGTGCAATAGTACAAATGAAATAAATGTAAAGATGAATACTAAGACAAACTCGTTAATGCTCTTTACCGTCTTATTTCTCTTGATTACAACCATTTTACCATTAATTTTTGAAATTGCAATATCTCTCTGCCAATTCACAAAGTGCAAAATAATTAATTCTCTATACTAAATGTAGTCTATTTTAAATACTTTTAAACATCAGTTTAAACGTAGTCAAATTGGAAATTGATAAGTTAATTTAGGCATATTACAAACTGCAGATTTGATGCGTCAATGATTTGTACTTTCACAAATGTTATTATTTAAAACTTAATAGACGGTGTACTATAAAATATTCATGTGTTTATGTACACTAACTTTTTAAGAATTTTAAGCATTTTTGTAATTGCTGGAGCATTGTTATCTCTCACAGCCACAAATGCACAAGCACTATCGGGATCTCTTACTGATTATAAATTTGGTTATGGTCCAATAGCAAGCATAAATAATGACTGGGTATTAGCAGGTCATTGGATGGGTTATAATAATCCATCAAACCTTACTGATTCAGGTTTTCATTCCACATTTGATATGGTGATGAAAAATGGATCAGCTCCTCATACGCATCAGATATCTAACGCAACCGTTAGTGATGTAAAAATGGATGGAAATAATACAGTCATTCAGGGCTCGATAACAATAACAATGAAAGATGGACCTGTGTTAAATGTACCGACTACTTGGACAGTTTCTAATAATAATACACTTGCCATTGATTTGGATCCTTCAATGATTAACAATCACTTTGGTGAATCCCCAATTTATGGACTCGCATTAACCCCTGAGAAGGAAATGAACATAATGAACAAAATGATGGAGGATTCAAAATTCATGGATCAATGGATTCCATTGATGATGCAAAATATGATGAGTACACTAAATATGAATGGCGAGAATATTTCAGCGATGCCTCCAATGATGAATCATTCGATTTCAAATAATACTATGGAAATGAATATGGACAATAACAAGGTTATTCCATAGACTGATTCCTGGACCAGGAGTCCAAACAAATAGTCTATTTTTTTTGTATTTATATTCTCAAAAGATTTTCTCTGACTCTTTTAATAAACTGAAATAGATGTATTGTGCCTTGTTGCATGATTCGTCTATATCCCAAAATATTTAGCTAACTTCTTTCCATATGCCATGTGAAATGGTCAGACTATAATGGCTCTTGTAAGACGTGGTGAAATACTGCTTGGTTTTGACGTTATAGACAACTGGGATA
>JBBRRF010000135.1:0-5159 GCA_038200885.1 Candidatus Nitrosocosmicus sp. | reverse complement strand
CATAAAGAAAAAATAGGTAAATGGATATATGGTTTGAGAGGAAGGAATTGTTATTCCTTTTAAATAGATGATTGTTATTTTTCAGAGGTAAAAAGAATTAAATTGAAAGCAAAAGAGATCAACTATATCAAATATCCTTACCCGCATAATCCCGGCGTATACATCATGAAGGATGATAAGGAAAACATTATTTATATTGGAAAAGCAAAGGATCTCGACAGAAGAATCAAAAGTTATTTTTCCAAAAATATGCAGAATGTGCAAAATGGTAATTGGAAAACTAGAGTGCTTGTAACCAAAATCAAAAGCATAGACTACATTATCACAGATAACGAAATTGAAGCATACCTCCTAGAGTCAAATTTAATCAAAAAGCACAGGCCAATTTTTAACATCGAACTCAAAGATCAGCAGAGATACACATATCTAAAAATTACAGATGAAACATTTCCAAGGTTACTAGTAACAAGGAGAAACCGAAACGGACAGTTTACGGGAACAAAAGGAGAGGTAATAGGTCCATTTGTGAAAGGCAGTTCGAGATACTTGTCTGTCGGTTTATTAAGAAAGATGTTTAAGATCAGAATCTGTAACAAACTTCCTAAAAAAGAATGTTTAGAATATCATATTGGAAACTGTGATGCGCCGTGTATTAATAAGATTAACGAAGAGCAATACAAAGAAAATATAATATCGTTAAAAAAAATATTAGATGACAATGAAACCCTAGGGAAATTTTATGAAAAACTTGAGACAGAAATGAAGATTGCTTCTGATAACCGAGATTATGAAAGAGCTATTTTTATCAGAGATACTCTAACCAGATTGCAAAATCTGTTACACCATCAAAAAATGGAAAATAATTCTATCGATGGTTACAAATCTGAGGAATACATTGGATTTCTGGAGGATGAGAATCAAAAAAATATGCATGTAATGACACTAATGAGCAAGAACGGGGTCATCAATGATATGAAAAAATACCAGTTTGAATTGTTAGGGGATAATTCCATTGACAATTTCATTTGCCAATACTATTATTCTGGTGCAAAAGTACCAAATGTCATTTATCTGAACAAAAGCATTGGAGAAGAAACAAATTTACAAAAAGTCTTATACAAGATGACCGGGGCAGAGGTTAAAATAATTCCTATGGATTCCAATTACCTTTTAGAGGAGCATCAATATGAGTCCAGTGAAATGAACAAGTACAATATTATGCAATTGATACTGAACAATCTAAAAATATATATTGAAAAGAATCATGAGCCTGCTCTTGATGAACTACAGATATTACTAAGATTGAAAAGATTGCCATACATTATAGATTGTTTTGATATTTCAAATTTTGGAAATGATTTTGCTGTTGGAGCTTGTACCCGATTCATGAATGGTATCCCAGAAAAGAAAGGGTATAGAAAATTCAAGATAAAAAAGGTATCATACCAAAATGACTTTTTGATGATGGAAGAGATTATAAGGAGAAGATATTCGCCTGATAAATTCGGCGAGGCTGTTTCAGAAGACAAACGAACTGATAGATTCCCCGATTTGATTGTAATTGATGGTGGAAAAGGTCACTTAAACATGGCAATCGCAACATTGAAAAAGATAGGCATAGAAGAGATCGACTGCGTTTCCTTAGCTAAAGAGAACGAAGAGGTGTATACACCTTCGTCTACTACACCAATCCTAATCCCAAGAAACAAGAAATCATTAAGGATTTTACAACATATAAGAGACGAATCACATAGATTTGGTTTAACATATAACAGATATTTAAGAAAAAAAATGTTAAAACCCGTGAGTAATCGGACTTTAACCATAATTAATGGTCATCGTGAGGTTACCCATCGCCTAGGAGAAGAATCTTTTTTATACAAGTTCGATAGCCGAAAAAACATGGTTGAAATAATATTTTTAAGTGGTCTATGACAACGTCCTATTATGAAAACCCCTGGAATTGTTATTGCAGGGATTACTAGCGGGGTTGGAAAGACAACAATATCAACTGCTATAATCCAAGGGCTTTTGAAAAGGGGATATAAGGTTCAACCATTCAAAATAGGACCCGATTATATTGATCCATCTTATCACAATATGATTTCAAAACGCAGATCAAGAAATCTTGATGTATGGTTGATGGGAATAAACGGATTACAGGAATCATATTTGGAAAATTCTATTGATTCTGATTTTACGATTTTGGAAGGTGTGATGGGGCTGTATGACGGGATGTCTGGAAGGAACAATTTTGCAAGCACTGCCCATGTATCAAGAATCCTAGACCTTCCAATTCTTTTAATCGTGGATACAAAAAAAGCAGCCAGATCATTGGCTGCAATCACCTTGGGGTTTATCAGATTTGATCGCAAAATAAGGATTTCAGGAGTGATATTAAATAACATTGCAAGTGAACGACATTTGAGATATATTGTTGAAGCGTTTGACTCAAAAATTAAGATACCGATTGTAGGAAAAATATTTAATGATAAGAACCTAATTTATCATGAAAGACATCTAGGCTTGATACCGAGCATGGAGCTAAGCGTCAAATTACAGGATAGTATCATAAACAATTCCAAGATTGTTGCTGAACATCTGGATTTTGGAAAGATTATCCAGATAGGTAATAAAATAAATTATCCAGATAAATCAAGAATTGAAAAGTTTTCATTGGACTTGATAAAAAGAAAATCCAGATATCAAGAATCTAAAAAATTATTTGATTCAAAAGTAAAGATTATAGTTGCATTAGATAAGTCATTTAATTTTTACTACCAGGATAACCTAGACATGTTACACAAAAAGGCAAAAATAGAGTTTTTCAGTCCTCTAGATGACTCTTGTGTCTCACAAGACACAACAGGCATAATATTAGGCGGCGGATTTCCAGAAGTAATTGCAGATAAACTAGAAAACAATTCTAATATGCGCAGGACAATCCTGGATTTAGCACAGAAGAACATGCCGATTTATGCCGAATGTGGAGGATTAATGTACTTAACAAAGACAATTTCAGGCTATAAGAATAACAAAAAAAAGCACAAAATGGTTGGATTATTTGATGCAGATACCATTATGACAAATAAAGTTACCCTGGGATATACAGAGGCTTTGTTAAATAATGATCAAACTTATCTTGGAAAGATACGCAGGGTGAGAGGTCATGAATTTCATTATTCAAATGTAGTTATTAACAACACCGATTTAGAATTGATTTATGATCTAAAAAAGGGGAAAGGCATAATGGATGGGAGAGACGGTTTCCATACTCATAACTGCATAGCATCATATATGCATACACATTTTATGAATTCAACTTTCTCAGATAGATTTCTAGAATGCTGTGTTAGGTATTCAAGAAAATAATATAAATAGACATTATAATGTTGACAGGTAGAACAATTTTCGGTTTAAAGGTTTAAAGGTTTAAACTAAAGCTAATATAATCATTCTGTCTTAGTTTGAGCTTTAGATCTTTTTGTCGAATACAGCAACATGAGCGAATTAATAATAGATGAGGCCGCAGAACTCCCACCCTTCCTTCCTATATTTGTAATATAAGGAATATCCATTTTTGATAAATCAATTTTAGATTCAACAGCTGACACGAATCCAACTGGGATTCCAATTACGAGTAATGGTAAAGTTTTTTTTTCCTCCATCATTGAAATTAATTCATAAAGAGCGGTAGGCGCGTTTCCAATTACGACAATACCACCGTTTATCCTGTCAGCGGCCTTCTGCATTGCAAGCTCAGATCTTGTTTTGTTTGATTTCTTTGATATTTCTTTTAATTGAGGATCATTTATAAGACAAATGCCAGTTAAATTTAGATCCAATAATGATTTCTTATTTATTCCATGCAATACCATCTCCACGTCGGTGACGACAAAAGATTTCTTGGAAAAAGCTAAGAAAGCAGATTCTATTGCTTTTTCATGGAAAATAATTCTATCTTTCTTTGCAAAATCAAAGTCAGCTGTAGCGTGGATAACTCGTCTTACCACCGCCCATTCATTGTCAATATAACCATGGCTCCCGATCTCGGATTCTATTATATCAAAGCTTTGCTTCTCAATTCCAAAAGCCCTCGTTGACATGTCTCGAGATTGAGGATTACCTATACTATAATCACCCGTTTTAGTATTAGAAAACTCCACTTTTAACTTCGGCCTCCTTTGCTAATGTGATTACCAGATCTATTACTGCAGGATCCACACCTATATGTCCAGTTATAAACAAGCTGTTAAAACTATATTTTTCTTGTGCATTAGCTAAATCAACCAAGATGTCCTTTTGAATATGGATCCCTTTATGTAAAAAGTATGGAACTACCACTATCGTATTGGGGTTAGAAGTTAAGCATTCCTTTAAACCTTCTTCAATATTTGGTGGTTCTAATTCCAAGAAACAAAATTTAACATCCATGTATATTTTTTTCAAGTTATTAACAGTATATAGAAAAGCTTCTCTAGCACGTTTATCGCTACTACCATGACCTATTAACAATAAACACAAGTTCGTTTTTTCCTTATCGAGCCCCTTTTCGACGATCAGTGAGTTTACCCGCTTTAGTACTATTTCAGATATTATAGGTTGATAGGACAATGGTTTTGTTATTACCATTTTCTTATTTTCTTGATGAATAATTGAAGCAGTTTGGGTAACAGCATCTTTAAGTTTCATCCCAGGATATAGGAAGTAGGGAACAATAGTTATGGAATCGACGCCTCTATCAATGCATTTTCTAATTCCTTCATCAATGTCAGGTGGGATAACTTCGAGGAAGCAGTAATCAACGTAAGAATAGTCGGTTTTATGTTTAATAAAGTCACAAGTATTTCGCAATTCCTCCTGAACTTCCTTCATTTTGCTTCCTCGATCTATTATTAACAATGCTTTTTTCATGGATAATTCACCCGACTTATAGCGACAGTCAAATCTGGTGGAAATTTTTGTTTAGGTATTATTAAAATACCCTTCGAAGCTGCCAATGAAGAGGCCTCAGAAACGCTCGATGTCCCTTCATATTTTCCAACCAAATCAGATGGATTTGGGACATCTATCTCATTTAATTCAGTTTTTGAAAAGAGGAGGAGAGGAAGACCATTCTGAGTGCAAAATTCATCCAAGCCAACTACGCGTTTGCCTTT
>JBBRRF010000134.1:0-5163 GCA_038200885.1 Candidatus Nitrosocosmicus sp. | reverse complement strand
CTGTTTTACCGATAGACCTGTAAATGATTTGAACAGCAACGGTTTTTTGGATAACCTATCATAGGATAGCAAAGAAAGTACAGGTTTGTATGAGACTGAAGGAAATATAGCTGTTTTGGCTAATTACGCAAGAGATCTATTCAATACACAAGATACAATTAGTTTTTATTTAAATGTCAGATATACTAGTAAATTCATAAATACTCTTTAATATACCAATTCACAATCAGTAAATATTGGTAAAAAAAACAAGTAATAAGTTATTTGTTTTATCTGCCCTTTGCATGTTTTTATTATTTTATTCTAATTATTCTACAATTAATTTATCCTATGGAGCATATGCAAAAGCTCCCGTATCTCCTAATGGACCCACTGTAAAAGATAACAATCTTGTTGTAGAAAATGTAACCGGTGGATTTGAAAAACCTACTAGTATGACGTTTTTAGGACCTAACGATATTCTGGTCACTGAAAAAGAAACTGGAAAGGTAATGCGGATTATAGATGGTCAGATACAGGATACACCAGTCCTTGATGTACCAGTAGCTACCGACTTAGAGCGTGGTCTTTTAGGGATAGCAGTTTCAAAAAATATTAATGGAAAGACCTATGTTTTCCTTTCATATACCGAATCCGGTGATGGGGAGGATGGTAGCGATGGAGACGGTACCGACCCAGCGGGAAACAGGTTATACCGTTACGAATTTATCAATGGTCACTTGGAGAACCCAACCCTTTTGTTGGATTTACCTGCAGATCCTGATAATGGTAGAGCCGAACATAACGGTGGAAAAATTCGAATTGGTCCTGATAACAACGTATATTATATAATAGGAGAAGTGGGCGGTCACAGAACCCAAGCACAGAATAATGAAAACGGTCCAGAACCCAATGGTCTAGGCGGAGTATTGAGAATTACTCAAGATGGTGATGTTGTAAAAGGTGATCCTATATTTGGTGATGAATTTCCTCTTAATTTGTATTATGCAATGGGTATTCGAAACAGTTTTGGTATGGATTTTGATCCGGTAACAGGCAATTTATGGGACACCGAAAATGGACCTACTGCTGGTGATGAAATCAATTTGGTATACCCTGGATTTAACAGTGGTTGGTCATTAATACAAGGATTCTATAAGGAAGATTTGCAGGGCGATGGGGCAACACCTGATAATCTGGTGTATTTTGGAAAAGGCTCATACTCTGATCCTAAATTTGTTTGGGTGACAACGATTGGGATAACCGCATTAAAATTCTTAAATTCTGACAAACTGGGGAAACAATATCAAAATAATATGTTTGTAGGTGACATAAATAATGGTCTTTTATATCAATATGTTCTTAATGAAGCGCGAAATGATCTATCCTTTGATAGTGGATATGTAGAAAATACATCAGCGCTTGTGGATAGAGAAGTCAATGATCCTAAAGAAAATCAACCTATAGTGTTTGGTCAAGGCTTTGGTGGTATAACTGATATTGAAGTTGGACCGGATGGCTATTTGTATGTATTAAGTTATACCGGATCTCTATTTAGAATCTTGCCTTCTTCGGCTAGTACAACAACTAATAATAACACTGCTCCTTTTGTGAATACCAATACTGATCAAGAACTGGACCAGTCAGAGAATAATGATCAAACTAATTCACAGAATGCCAATTCCATTCCAGCAGTCATAGTTGGAATAAATGGCGATAGGTCTTATTCTCCAAATCCCATCACTATAAAAGAAGGTCAAACAATAACATGGTACAACGGTGACACTATTTCACACACCGTAACTTCTGGACAAGATAATGATAAGGATGCAGGAGAGGACTTTGATTCAAACGCAATAATACCTAATCAATATTTTAGCGTTACATTTGATGATTCTGGCGAATATCAGTACTATTGCATCTATCATCCTTCAATGGTAGGAGAAGTAATAGTAAAATAAAAAAAATTACTAATTATATCAAATTTAGTCAAGGTATAATATTTTCAAAGGATTGGTAGATTATTTTATGAATGAAATCTACCTAGAAACATAATTCTACAGCTTGACATTGACCATCCGGCGTGATCTCTTAAAGTACTTTCTTTTAATATCTGAGACTTTTGTGTTAGTGCCGAGTGCCTCATGATATAAGGATTCCAAGGCTTTGTCAATAAATTTCGTAGATATGCTTTATCTCTTTCTTCAATGGATTGATTGTTTAATAAATTTCTAAAGTACTTTTGCTTATAATTACGATGGTATTGTTTGTATAATCCATTTTCCGTTAGCTGTTTTCCAAAACTTCTATCGCCAAGAGAAATAAACAACCATGCATTAGAATTGTTAGCCAGAGGATGTAATTCCATCCATTCTTTAATGTATGGTATGGAGAAAATAAGAGGAAGAGTACGAGGGTTAGTTTTACTATCCATTATATGAACTTCAGCATACTGCATCCCTATTGATGACGTCTTAAATTTGATATCTCCAATCTTTAGTGAAAGAAGTTCATGAGGCCTGCAGGACGTATCATTAGCCATAGCGTGATAACATCGATCTCTCTTGTTAGGACAATATTTTAAAAAAACAGAATGCTCCTCATTGGTCCATATATCAGATGGTTTGTAAGGGGATTTTTCCTTTCTTGGTAGTGGTTTTACCCTCTGAAGACATTCCGGGATAATCCATTTCTCTTTATCGTGCTCATCTTTGTTATGTATCCATTTAAAGAACTTGCTCAGTATTATCTGTCTTGTATTATATGTACCAATCCACTTGTGTGTTGGATCATCTGTTTCTGATTTTCTAAGAGAATACAAATAATCTAATATATCTTGTTTTGTTATCTTGTCAAAGTCCTTGAAATTTAAAAACTTATTGAAAAGATAAATAATTTTGATATGTGTTGTCTTGGTACTGAGTTTTACATTCTGTTCATTTTGTTCTGTTAGTAGAAATTCATATAACGTATTTGCATTTTGCTAATATCATTTGTTTGTAAATCGATTTGAAATAAGGAAGCGATCCATCAATTATTGACTCTATGTCATTATTTAGTTTTTCTGCTTGCGTATTCCTTGACATATCAGAAGATACTGTGGTAATAGCGGTTGTGGAAAGCATCCTTATACTAAATCTTTTAGTCTATAACAATTTAAAAAGGATATGTTACAACCCATGACTACAATGGAGGGGATGGGATTTGAACCCATGACCACCTGCGTGTAAGGCAGGTATCCTAACCAGTCTAGACAACCCCTCCAAAAAATTATTTAGAACTGTGTTAATCCAGTGTTATTAACCTTTGTTTTATCCCATACTGTTGGTCTTGTCTGCAATTTCAACCTACATTTCACACATCTGCATATAGCGAGAACTCATGTGGATGGGGTCTTATGGTAACGTCTTGATGATCCTTAGCTTCCTGCAAGATTATTGAATCTATAATTTCATCGTCAAATATGGGCTTTAAAAATTCTCTGTCAATATTTAATTCCTCGTATGCTTCTCTAAGTGATGGTGGTAATTGTCTAATTCCTAATTCACGTCTGCGCTGCGGTGCCATTTTAAAAATATCTTCGTCTATTGGGTCAGGTATCGATGTTTTTTTCTTTATCCCGTCTAGACCAGCTGATATTATTGCTGAAAATGCTAAATATGGATTGCATGACGGATCAGGAGCTCGGAATTCTATTCTTTTCATGTATGCAAACCTTTCACCTTTATAATGAGCTGGATTTCTAATTATCGCAGATCTGTTACCAGTACTCCATGCAATGTACACGGGTGCTTCGTATCCAGGCACTAGTCTTCTATAAGAATTAGTTGTAGGAGCAACTATTGCAGCCAATGCAGGAGCGTGGTTTAATACTCCGGCCGCAAAATATCTGGCTAATTGAGACATTTCTGCATATGAATCATTGATATCATAAAATAGATTTTTTTCTTTATCCCATAAACTCACATTAACATGCATTCCTGAACCGTTATCAAGTGCGATTGGTTTAGGCATCATAGTTGCAATCATGCCCTGTTTCTTGGCTATATTTTTAACAATGTACTTGTAGCTTTGAACAGAATCTGCAGCATTAACTAACGTATCAAATCTTATATCGATTTCGCATTGTCCCGCTGTTGCTACTTCATGATGATGGGCATCGCAAATAATGCCAAAATTATTACTCAAAACATCTACACATTCGTTACGATACTGCATTAATGTGTCGCCTGGGGCGCTTGGGAGGTATCCTTCTTTTAATCTGAGTGCATACCCTACACCTTCTGTTGACCATGGCGCTTCTTTTGATATAATATTATAACTTTGAGATCTATATGGCGTCATTGTATTTACTTCTAGTTTATCAAAAACAAAGAATTCTACTTCAGGTCCCCAAAATGAATTATAATATCCTTGATGTCTAACATACTCTTCGGCCTTTCTTGCAATACCTCGAGGATCTTTTTTGAATTGCTTTCTGTTTTCTCCTCCTGATAATATGTCACAAATTAGTCTAGCTGTTCTGTATTCTTTTATCCATGGTATTATTGCGTATGTAGAAGGGTCTGGTCTTATTATCAAATCGGATTCGTGGATCTCAGTAAAACCTCTAATTGAAGAACCATCCAATTTTGGTAATCCGTATTCAAAATCTTCTTTTTTGAACATATTGGAGGCCATTGTAGTATGATGGAATCTACCAGTTAAACCCGTAAACTGTAAATCTAGAAATTTAATTTCTTCATCCTTTAGTCTCATCATTATTTGTTCTGCGGTAAAATTCAAAGATTCAATTTTTCCATCTATAACTTTATAAGGCAAATGAAATATTCGATATAGTAAAATAAAAACCTCTAATTAAGCTTATCATGTATACAAATTGTGTGAGAGCTGATGGATCAAAGAAAGCCAACAAATTTAATAAAAATAGAAGAAATTTTTAATATTTTAAAAGGGGAAATCCATCTTGATAGTGGGCCTCAGCCTGTCCCTCACAATTTTTATCAAAATATTTCAAATCTTGTTTCTTTATTAAAAGAACAAAATGAAAAAGAGAATAATGGGACTACGGAGAAAATTTCTAAAGAAATTAATTCCAATTTAATAAACTTGGTTGTCAAATTAACAACTTTGATATTCGTATTAAGATGCAAAAAAATTTTTAATAGTTCGGAATCACAAAAT
>JBBRRF010000133.1:0-5198 GCA_038200885.1 Candidatus Nitrosocosmicus sp. | reverse complement strand
CTGTTCATCGCTTCTAATTCTTTATCCCAGTTGTCTATAACATCAAAACCAAGTAGTATTTCACCGCGTGTTACAAGAGATTCGTTGTAGTCTGACCATTTCACATGCCCTATGGAAAGAAGTTAGCTAAATATTTTGGGATAGAGACGAATCATGCAACAAGGCACATCGAAGAATGTACAAAAATCTACTTAAGATTATTTTACTTTCACGTAAATGTCCATATGGATTAAAAGAGAACATGGATGCTGTAAATGTACAGTAATAGGCAGTTTTTATGAGATTTTATGAAAATATTAATCGAAATGGTTAGTGATTATATAACCAATATGTGTTTGACGGTGGTGGATGATTATTCATGTTAATACTCTAGATTATTTCTTCGTCTCTGGGAAAATTATGATTTAATATTTTAAAATCCTATTATTGCTTTAAAAAGACGAGTTCCTTCATAAACGTTCTAAGAGTACTATTGAGATTTATTGATAATTGTCAGCTAGTGTCAATCTCTCATCACAAAATTTATTAAGATTATCAACAAAAATTGCAAATGAACGATCACAAGTCTTCTCCTATCATTTTTGATTTGGATGGAACAAAACCTCAATTCTCTATGCCACATGGTAACAGGACGGTAATGAGTGCGGATAACTTTCCAGTTTTAAAGGGGATGGGAGCAGTCTTACTTCGCCTGAAAAAAGATGGAGTTCGTGAACCCCACTGACATCCTAATGCAGCTGAGTTGAATTACTGCATTTCGGGAAATGCTAAAATGACAATTTATAGTAATAATGCTCGAAAATATACAATCATGATAAATCCTGGACAATTGACTTTTATACCTACAGGATGCTGGCATGATATTGAAAATATAGGTGAAGAAGAGTTGAAAATTGTTATTGTTTATGATAATGAACGCTTTGAAGATTTGGGGATATCGGGATCAGTTGGGTCTTTACCTGCACGGATTTTGAATAGCATCTTTGGAATCAACTTCCCAGGATTATTTGATAAATTAGGTGACGTACCTTCTCAGGATGTAATATTTGGTAGGAAAACAACCAATATTTCTAAAATCAATAGTAACAACGAGATCGAACCCTCAAATCCACATACCTTGAATCTTAGTGAAACTACTCCCCAGGTCCAAACTCTTGGTGGAACTGCTGTTTTGGGAAGTGTACCCTATTTTCCAATACTCAAAGGCTTATCAGTATTTCTCCTTAATCTGAAACCAAAAGGGATAGTAGAGCCCCACACCCATCCAAATGCTGGAGAGTTGAACTACGTGATAGAAAGAAAAGTTCGATTTACCGTATATGGTCCTAACAATGAGATAGAGACATCCGAAATTGGCAAAGGTCAAGTCTTTTTTGTTCCTACAGGATATTTTCATTACCTAGAGAATTCAGATGATGTAAATAACGGTACTGTAGCTTCCTTTTTCGGTAATGAAAATCCAGAGTTTATAGGACTGGTTGGAGGCCTCAGCTCATATTCTGACGAGGTACTTGGAGCCGTATTTAATACAGACCAGAAATTCTTTAGTAATCTTCCACGACTAATGAAAAATGTGTTAATTGCTCCCGGATTAGATTAAGACATCTTCGAATAAATCCATGAAATTAAACTCGGCAAACACATTCTATTTTTTTATAAATATCTTTAAATGAAATCCTAATTCCAATCATGATTACAATTGTATTCGACTAGGCATCCGACTATGTTCTATAAAGGCATTTTAGGTGAATTCTAGGCAATTTCTTGATGTTAGAGATACATCAATGAGTCTAATTGAAGAAAAATATGGTATGGGGTCATTACGCTACTACATTATGTTTTGTTTTGATTATTTCTAGTAGATTGTGTTGACAGATCTAATTTGGTTGTTAGCAATAATATCTAAAAAATCAATTACAAAAAACAACTCCAAAATACCATCATCCATCCTCAGCTCCGTATTGGAATGAGATGATTTTTAAGCCGAACAACTAATTTCTACTAGGTCAGGCATATCATCAAGAAAGTATAAACGACTACTTTTATCAATAGGATGTAAGTTGAAAGAAATTCTTACAGAGATCGATATTAACGCATCTGCTAGTAAGACATGGGAGATACTAACAGATTTTAAGAACTTTCCACAGTGGAACCCTTTCATCCGTCAAATAGATGGAAAACCGATTGTTGGCACAAATCTCAAAATATATCTTCATACATCAGGTGGAAAGAATAGAACTTATCAACCAACAGTAACTAAGGTGGAATCTAATCGTGAGCTTCGTTGGTATGGAAAATCATTCATACCGGGATTTTTCAATGGGGAGCGCATTTTTACGATTGACTCGTTTGAAACAAATCATGTGCACTTTGTACATAAAGAGATCTTTACAGGGATTCTTGTAGGTATCATAGGGAATAGTTTGGATAAAGATATGTATCAAAGTTTTACGGAAATGAACAAGGCCCTAAAACAAAGGGTCGAACAGATGGTCATTTGATTGACGATCTGTAAATTTCAAACTTTATTTCCTAATAATTACGGTGTTAATCAATATCCTTGAAAAATCATTAAAGAAATGGAAATATCTTTAAAACCCGTAAACTAGCTAATTTTTGCACCCTGATCTCTACCCTATCTCTTCACCCATATCTCAACAAAACGGACTTTGTCGTGGATGATAGTGCTTTTTTAGAATTTTAATCCTATCTTCCAATAATACTATATGATACTGAATTCATTTTCACTATAGTAAATAATTAATTAGCTTGATTCTAACTACTCTGTATGTCTGATAACCCCATGCGGATGCGGGAATTTCTGGATGCCAATTCCCCTTTTATTTATTTTTTCTTTGAAGGTTTAACACATGAATTAATAATCGATTTTGACAAGGAGATTTTAGTTCTTCGTCCATCTAATGATGATAGAAAATCCCATCGTAATGAATTTGAAAAATCAGGTGGTAACCTTTTGTATCTTAATTTTTTACATGATGTAAAAGAAAAGTCGATTACGATAACAGATCAAAATGGTATAGAGATTATTCACTTTAACTATCTTAGCTATTTTAAACATGGAAGGCTCTAATCAATATCCTTCTCCGTCTGATTTACATTTGTTTAAAACTATAAAAGTAGCCGATGATGACTTGACTAATTGATTCTTAAATTTTCCTTATTTTATTTATGCGATTCAGCTATAAAATATATAGTCCCACTCATTGAATTCTAATACCTCACTAAGCTCCAACGAATGTAAGAACGAGAAAATGTTTGCCTAATTTGTTATATGATATTCTGAAATTTCTTAAATTTAATGCAAATTCTTTGATATAAATATTCTATTCCTGAAAAGTTAAACTAACAACAATCATACCGACTGAGTTTTGTTCTTAAATTCTTGATGGATCTTGTGTTAAACCTAAAATTAAATTTCAAACAATTTTTATTATGCGTTTTTTCCCCACTCAAATTAATGAATTACACCATATTCGGATTGTTCTCTTTGATGACATTGATATATTATTTAACACATGGTTCGACTAAATTGCGTAATTCTTAGTTTTACCAAAACTTTTAAAAAGCATTATATCTCAAAAATAACCATGGTCAGAAATTTAATACCTACTTGTAGTAAATGTGGTAGCTTCGTCAGTGATCATATAGAACCAGAAGTAGAAAAAGAAGGCCAAATTAAGGAAGGAAAATATGTTGACAATGTTTGGGTTTGTAACGAGTGTCTAAAAATATCTTAATATGAATATAAAGTAACCGACATATCATTCCACATGAAAATATGATTGATCGGATCTATATTATTCAATTAGATACTTTGCAAAGTTCGATGTCAGTTATTACCTTGAGTCTATAATTGTGCAAGTCCATATCATGGCCTATTGCCATTGTTAAAACTTTGACTACGATCTCGGTGCTTTTATTGAATTGATTTCTAGCAGTATGCCTGTTAGATATCATCTTTGCCCAAATCTTTGTCAATTTTTTTCTGTAATTCTCTATATTTCTTGTATTTCTTGTCCCATTTTGAAAGAACAAACCACTGCCTGATTCCTATGCCCATCCACACGATAAAAACAATGACAGGAATTAGTGGCAGGTATCTAAATGAAGAGTTAAATCCAGAATTAGAAGTAGAACTGGAGTCATCCCCCCAATGACCATTTCTTGTCCAATTATTATAACCATCATCATGAAACGGAAATCCAAATAGCATAAATGTTAACATAAATGCTATCGGAGGAATAATCATAATGGTTAGTAACATAATAATGAAAAGTTTCTTGGTTTTATTTAGTTGATCAATTATCCCATCCATTATATAAAAAATACTAGAATCTGATCTTGTATTGTTGTTATCAGAATTATCTTTGTTGTTATTGTTGTCTTCATCATCGTTGTTGATTGATTTTTTCATTAATCTTGCCTCTCCTTTTCATTTTTTCTTGGAAATAGTTCTTCATAAGGTGCTAGAATTTCATTCAAAATTAATCTTCCTCTTTCTGAGACTTTGTAGTTGATTATAACTTTGCTACCCCAATTTTCTTCCATTCTATTAATCAATTCTTTTCTGACCATATCATCCAAGATTTCTTTATGTTTAACATTATTCAAACCACCGTAACTCATAAGCTTACTCTGATTGATTTCGCCATATTCACAAAGTTTCAAGAGAATATCCTTCCTGATAAATATTCGATCACGGTATTCATTAACCACAATGAATCAATCAGAACAGACAAAATGTATTCATATGTCCAATTAGGGTATCGTTTGACCATTCTGTAAATATATTCATAGGTATGTACTTTTTCATCGTATAAACATAGTATAACAAACAGATTATGTATAAAACCATAGGGGAACAAAGTTACGTCTCAAAGGTCCAACATAGTTAATATAATCAAATATAATATTTTCAGGATGATAAAATCACAAAAATTAAGAATAGAAAAATCTGTAAAAGCTACTACCACTATGGTATCAGTAACAACAGTAGCAATTATTGCATTTTCAACACTACTTGTTTTGTTCTCTGGACCTATACCAATTAAGATAATTACATAAACCAAGATAAGCCCCATCTGTATATTTCCTACAAATATTTATAGCTAGGTGGATTACATTCTCTTTCTGTATATCTTTGATTATTACATACAAGGCATCGTTTGAGAGGGCTT
>JBBRRF010000132.1:0-5198 GCA_038200885.1 Candidatus Nitrosocosmicus sp. | reverse complement strand
CTATAATTGCAAAAATATCATCAAACTGTTTTACCGATAGACCTGTAAATGATTTGAACAGCAACGGTTTTCTGGATAACCTATCATAGGATAGCAAAGAAAGTACAGGTTTGTATGAGACTGAAGGAAATATAGCTGTTTTGGCTAATTATGCAAGAGATCTAATGATGATAGCAGCAACACTATCCAATCGGTTTGAGCAAACTTTATTGAAGTATAAGCAATTGACATATTTTTTCCATTAACTTCTTCTATCAATAACCCTGAATTACCATTTTTTGCATTTTGAAAACTTTGGAGTTCCTTAAAAAATCCTGAGTCATTGTTGTAGTTGGAAGATGATGAATCAGCTATTTTTGTACCATTGTTGTCTACAATTACTGCTCTCTTGTTACTGTCTCCTCCTTCTCCTCCTGTTGATAATGCTGATTTTACCAAGTCATTAAAGTGGGAAAGGTTTAATGCCAATATTTGAATCCCTATTAATGAGTCCTTATTCTCTATATTTGAATAAATTGGGCTGGCAAGTATCGCAATTGACTCACCTGTAGTTGCAGCCTTTATGACATTACTTAGGTGTGGTTTTTTTGCTTCTGAGGCACCCTTAAAGTGATCTTGGTGTGCAAAATTGTATATAGAGCCATTAGTTTGATATGGATAATATGGTTCACCAAAATAACGATCTCCGTTTGGTAAAAGTAAACTTATAACTAATAGGGCTTTGTTACTGACTAAAACCTCTTTGACCGCGCTTCTCTTTTCTAAATCCTGGTCACTAGGTATCCCATGATACTTTGACTTCATTTCATTCGTAAGATTCACCAGAGGAAAGTTTTCAAAGGAAGTCGATCCATTCAACGGATTCTCTGCAATAGTCATTAAACTTGATATTGTATTATTCATATGTTGATAAAGTGGATAAAGTCCTAGTTGTTTTAAAGCTGAAGAATTTGTAGTGTTATTTAATTGGAGGTTGTTTATATTGTTCGCAAATAAGATATTGTTATCTTTGTTTTCCTGACTTATGGATAATGTGTTTGTGATAGGAGCAAAAATGAAAGTTATCACAGAAATTCCAATTAGCAAAACATTGCTTGGTGAAAGATCATTTACTATCAATGATTGTCGATGGATAATAGAAATAGTCAGTGTTTCTCCCCCCCCTAACAAAATAGCGTTACTTTAATAACTATTCGAGTAGATAAGAATTAGGAATCATAGATACGTTACTGGTGACTTATTTTCACATTACAAAATTGAGATGGGGTTTGCTTATTGAATAGGTTGTTGGTTATCCCCTATTCTAAGTTTTAATGACTAATAACACCTAATTTACCATTCCTATAGTCTTCGATTGCCTGATATATTTCCTGTTTTGTATTCATTACAAAAGGACCATATCTTGCTATTGGTTCATTTAGTGGAACCCCGGCAATGAAAAGAAATTGTAATGGTTCATTAGCATCTTTGGATGACTTTATCTTTATGTTCTCCCCGTCATTATTAAAAATAATTACGTTTCCTCTTTTTGCATATTTTTCATCATTTCCAAAAGTACCTTCACCTGATATGACATATGCAAACGCATTATAGTTACTTTGAAGATGATGTATAATTTCAGACCCTAGGTTTAAGGTAAAGTGTAAATACTGAATGGGAATTTTTGTCCTAGTGGCTGATTCGACGTCAAAAGCCTCTCCCGCAATTACCTTTACATGTCCACTATCCTCTAATAATTTGACAACAGGAATTTCTGAAGAAGGAATGTCTTGATAATATGGATTAGTCATTTTATCTTTTTGAGGCAAATTTACCCACAATTGAAATCCGTGCAATCTTCCTCCTTTCTTACTGAACTCCACTTCAGGCATCTCTGAATGAACTACTCCCGACCCGGCGGTCATCCATTGAATATCTCCGGCATTGAGCTTTCCTGAATTCCCTGACGAATCCTTATGTTCAAAAGTACCTTCTAACATATACGTTACTGTTTCAAATCCTTTATGTGGATGATCTGGTGCTCCCTTGGCTTCCCCAGGTTTGAAGTCCATAGGACCCATTTCATCGAGAAGTAGAAATGGATCTACATAAGATATGGAATTGGTTGGGAATGATCTATTGACTATAAACCCATCACCTTCAGTAGTCTTTAGACTGTTTATTATTTTATTTATAGAACGATTTTTATTGATAACTTTATTTTGATCTTGTTGTTGCTGTTGTATTTTTTCCACCATCATATATCGTTAATCTTGTATTTAACTATAGTAGTAATTTATTACTTAGTTAGTTATTAGTATTTAACCTTAAGAGGAGACATTTTTCATTGTTACCTAAAACAAAAACCATTAATATAAAAACCTGATTAAATGTATTTGATACAATAATGTCAATAGCAAAAAGATTATAAAATTTTAATACCGGACAAGCTAATATAATTTGGACAAGAAGTTCTTATGAAAGAAGAAAAATGTGATGTAGTAGACATATGGGAGGTATTAGGAAAAAGATGGTCACTACACATTCTAAAGAATTTGAGTACCAATGGAACTGTCAGGTTCAATGAACTTAAAAGATTGATACCAGACATTAGTAGTACTGTATTATCTCAAAGACTACTGGAGCTGGAAAGAGAAGGGCTAATATCAAAAAGAATTTATTCAGAAATTCCAGTCCGGGTAGAGTATAGTTTAACACTTAGAACGAAAGAATTAGAGACTATTTTACAACAACTAAGTGATTGGATAAGTAAATGGAAAGTATATGAGATGAGAAAAGAAATCAAGAATATGACGACGACTATGTCAAAATCTGTCCCCACATCATAAAGATTATGGGAAAGTTATTCGTGTGGAATAGCAATTCTGTGATTGTTGACACCTTTTTTTGTAATTCTTTAATCCAGTAATTAACATCTTTTCATTATTCCTTTATGAAATAAATCTTTGTACTATACTTTGTACTCATAATAACAGACATATCGTTGTTAAGATTCATTCATAAACTTAATTAGTTCACAAATAGACGGTATTTACTGACAAAATCATGCATGAACGCAAAGTATTGACTTTTTGTACTTTTATATTAATCACCCTTTCTTCAACATTTTCATCGTATATCCAGTTTTCTTATGGGGCATATGCTAAAGCACCTCTATCTCCTTATGGACCAACCGTAAATGACGGTAATCTTACGGTCGAAAAGATAACAGAAGGTCTTGATTTTCCTACGAGTATGTCTTTTCTTGGAAATAACGATATTTTAGTTACTGAAAAAGAAACTGGTATTGTTAAGAGGGTACTAAATGGTCAAATACAAGATACACCTGCACTCGATGTGTCCGTAGCCAATAGCATAGAGCGCGGGCTTTTAGGAATCGCAGTATCTAAACAGCCTGATAACAAAACATATGTTTTCTTGTCATACACCGAATCTGGTGATAATACAGACGGTAGTGATGTTGAAGATAACGTAGACCCTGAAGGTAACAGGCTATATCGCTACGATTATGTTAATGGCGAACTGATAAACCCTGTCCTTTTATTTGATTTAACTGCTATTCCCCCAAACGAAAGAGGAGAACATAATGGCGGTAAAATTCTGATTGGACCCGATAATAATGTGTATTTTATAGTTGGAGAGGTAGGAGGGCATAGAACTCAAGCTCAAAATATCGGTGATGGCCCAGCCCCTAATGGTCTTGGAGGCGTACTTCGAATCACTCAAGATGGTGAGATAGTGGACCCAGACAACCCTATTTTTGGAGAGGGCTTGCCGTTGAATGTTTACTATGCTATGGGTATTCGAAATAGTTTCGGTTTTGACTTTGATCCTTTAACAGGTAATTTATGGGACACAGAAAATGGGCCTACAATAGGCGATGAAATCAATCTTATTTTGCCAGGTTTTAATGGTGGGTGGTCTCAGGTTCAAGGCTATTTTAACCAGAATTTACTAGGACGAGATATAATATCTGTAGACGAACTTGTAACTTTTGGGAACGGCAAATATGCTGATCCAAAATTTGTATGGGTTACCACAATTGGACCAACAGCATTAAAATTCTTGAATTCAGAGAAATTAGGTAAAGAGTATGTAAACGATATGTTTACAGGTGACATCAACAATGGTTTATTATACCGATTTACTCTGAATGAAGCACGAGACAATATTCTTATAAATGATACTTCTATAGGTAATGTTGCGGCACTTGCTGACAATCAGGTCGATGAGACAACCGAAAATCAACCTTTAATATTTGGTCAAGGTTTTGGCGGTATAACCGATCTTCAGGTAGGGCCAGACGGTTACCTTTATGTATTAAGTTATACTGGTTCATTGTATAGAATAGTACCTTTATCTGAAAGTAACACACCCAAAAATCAACCCGTTTTAGCCGATCAAAACGAAATACAAAGTGCTGGTTCTACACCCGTAGTCATTGCTGGAATAAAAGGAGATCAGTCATATTCACCCAACCCAATTAGGATTGAATCGGGTCAAACTATAACATGGTATAATGGGGATTCCATATCACATACCGTAACCTCAGGACAGGATAATAGTGTGGATGAGGGTGATGAATTTGATTCTAATGCAATTATACCTAATCAACAGTATAGTCTGACATTTGAAGACTCTGGAGAATTCGACTATTACTGCATATATCATCCTTCAATGGTCGGTAGTGTAATAGTAGAGTAAGATAATCATTTTCTTAAACATTTCTATAAAAAAGGCAATTTACCTACAAACCACATATTTAACCCTCGATGAACAGGTATTGTAACTCTAATTCATCTAATATCAAATTAGTATTAAATTGTAAAAGTCCGCCAAGTTTGCAATTAATAGTTATTAAGAATATCAAAATTAATCGACTATAAATTTATGACTCTGTTAACTTAAGCATTTATCCTCTCTTTGTTATAAATATCTGTAAACATCCCAAGCCAGTTTTTGATATGTTTTAGATTACAGTTTGCTTTTCGACATGGAAAGTAGTCATCAAAACATTCGGTCCTATCCTCGATATACGGTATTTTCCTTTCAATCATACTTTTCTCTTTTTTGGCAAGAAAGGAATGGATATGGTGATCTATCTTTAGGAGCTTACAGGCTTGTGGATACCAAGTTCCACCTACCATCGGTTGAAACAGGATATATACCGTAGTCTCTGACAATACCTGACAGAAAGT
>JBBRRF010000131.1:0-5202 GCA_038200885.1 Candidatus Nitrosocosmicus sp. | reverse complement strand
CTTCCATATGTAAAATTACAACATTGTTAGCTATTTTTCCAAGTTTATTCAGAGTTTCATCTCTGGCGGGAGATACAGGTACCGCAACAATAAGTTGCTTGCAATTACAATTGTTCTTTACCCATTCTGCAGAAGCGATTATGGTAGATCCTGTAGCTATTCCATCATCAACAAGGACAACAATTTTCCCCTCAAATTTATCATGATAGGAAACATCCCCTCTAAATTCTATCAGCCGTCTCTTGATTTCCTTTTTTTGATAATCTATCTCCTTTTCCAAATAAGCTTGCGAAATATTGAAAAGGCGCGCAATTCCTCCATTCAAAAAGTAACTTCCGTCTGGCATCATTGCACCTATTGCGTATTCTTCATTGAATTCAGCCCTTATCTTTCTAGAAATGACAACATCCAAATTATATTTGAAATGGTTTGCTATGATGTCACCCAATATGATACCGCCTCGCGGTATCGCTAGGATCATTACCTCATTTGCAGCATTAGGTAAATTTATTTGATTTTTTTTCAGTACTTCTGCTAACTCTTTAGCTAGCTCGTGTCCAGCTTGCTCGCGACCCTGAAACAAAATACTCATGATATTACATATACAATTCCATTATTAAACTGAAATAAAACCTTGGGAACACTTCGCGGCTATTGTCTTAATACAAGTATTTTTTAATATTTCAGTTAATTCATATCATAATCATAATCATAATCTAGATTCTACAATGTAATTAAAATCATTACTATGATTCGAATGTAATTTATGTAGAGACAGAAGCAGATCGTGTATAACTAGGGTTTAATTCACAAACGTAGCAATCCATTCGTATGATGTACATTTCTGGGTCCAACACAGCAGTAAGGGAACAAACTAATTTAGGATATATTGTATAAAGACATGGATAATATAATTGAACTTGATTCGATACTGTTAAAGCTAGATAAAAAAGGCAATTCGACATATTTCTTAGACTTCTTGCACAATAGTAGTTTTGAAGTCGGAGCGCTTAGACTCAATCCAGGTCAACAGGACACACAGGGGCCTCATTCTGAAGACGAACTTTATTTTGTTGTTGAAGGGAAAGGATATATCAACATGGCAGAAAAGAATTACGAAATAAGAAAAAACTCTTGTATTTTTGTTCCTTCGAATACAAAGCATTATTTCCATGGTAACAAGGAAAGACTAGTAGTCTTGTACGTATTTAATGGTTCAAAAAAATGACCCAAATAGCTTGTAGGAAAAAAATATATTTATTTTCCATATCTCATTCTAATGAATATCTGGATAAAACACTTTTAGTATTAAAAGCCAACAGTCCCTGCCACAAATTTGGGTCTTACATTAAAAGTATACTTTATTTTAGTATCACAATTTGAAATAATGTGATATTAAATCTATTTGACAACGGCAATAAATCCCGATAATAATTTAACTGTTAATTAATCTGGTGACATCATATCAGCGACTCGTGTTACCCTATCCTCCGGATTATATTGATTAACTACCTCTGATAAGGGCATTCTTTTTCCTCCAACTATTTTGATATCTATTTCGATTTTGCCATCCTCGTCTATATCTATAATATTATAGGTATCCTCAAAAACCCCTCTATATCTCCAGGAGCAAGATGTGCCGGCATAAGCTATTTTCATTGTACCTAGATCCCAGATCCAAGGTCTGTGCTTGTGACCGCAGATGACAATATCGACATCATTAGCGAGACACGTCCTTAAAACATCACCTGCATCAGAGATTCCTACTACATTTGTATAGCCTGTATCAGGTATGGCAATCAAGTGGTGGTGCATTGCAACAATTTTTATTATTGTCTTATTTTTATTTTGAGGTTGCTGTTGCTCGTGTTGGTGTTTCAGTTCAGTCTTAGGCCTAGAAATGTGATATTTTCTTAGAATCTTGTTTAACCATAGGTTTTGTCTATATCCAACTTCACCTTCATCTCTATCTGCTCTTGCGGTTCCAACTGTAGTAACTATTACCGTTTGGTTCTTGTTCTTTGGATTATTATACTTGTAAACCCGTGAACCGCTTGGTGCAGAAACAGGAAAGAATTGTCTAAACAAAAGATAACCTGTGTGTCTATAATCATGGTTTCCTGGAAATATTATTAGATTCTTGCATGAGAATTTTCTTATTTCTTGTTGTGCCTGTTCGAACTGAAAGAATAGTCCGTCATCGGTTAAGTCTCCTGATATAATAATGACATCTGGTTTTAATTCATTATTAACCTCAGTGACCAAAGTATCAAAAGTATCTTTTTTAAATAAACCACCGATATGTAAGTCAGATATTTGGACAAATCTCATATAGTATATCTTATTAAATAATTTGAAATCTAACGTTAAATACTTTCACAAAAAAAAGGATGTAAACTTTGTTTCTCAAATTAATTGAATCTCCTTACGTATATGTCAGTGCAATAACTAGATGTATTCTAGTCAAGTCAAAGTCATGGTTTTTTGAATGTATGTTTTGGGATAGCAATTTTGATAGGATGTCTAAAAGCAGGATGTACCAGGATAAACTCACCTGTGTGTAGTTTGCTGATAACCGACTTGGTATTGTCGTCTACCATTGAATAAGAATTTGAGGAAAGTTCGGATAAACCCAACTTGGTGATAACGTGTAAACCAGTATTTTCATTAATGCTCTGATCAATTTGACTTTTGAATTGTTGTGCGGAGAAAAGTATGCAGTGCCTGGACTTGCCTGTGATTAAGGTCTTTAACAATTCTTCGGCAACAGCCGAACGATTAGACATCGATATTCCGAGACCTGTATTACCTGATTCTCCTCGTGGCAAAAATCTATTAATTTCGTCGATAAAGATTACAATATATTTTGGTTTTTTTGCCAATTCTGCTTTTGTAGATTCTTTTTCGTCATTAATTTCACCATCATAATCGTCATCAGGAATATTTGCATGACCAAGGGAGTGCATCTCATTTATCGTTTTCATTACATCTCCAACTACAAACGCTTGTTCATCTAATGTAGGCAGCATAGCTATATCTATCACAAACACTTCATTTTTCTTCATTTTTTTAATTTCCTCGCCAAGATATCTACTTGTTACCTTTTTGTCTACAAATAGGGTAGATGGCTTCCTATATTTTTGGATCATCCCATGAAACTTTAACAGAGTGGTTTTATGGGTAACGATTTCTTCTGGAAATTCACTAAAATTAATCAAGTCCGTCCAGGTTGGAATTTTGTGAGGACTTTCCTTGTCATCACCCCTTTGGCTTAAGTTGGGCCACAATTCATAAATGTAATTCAGGATTGATGAAATATTATGTTGTGGATCTAGAGTTGTCTCAGAGGAAAATAACAATTCCAACCGATCAAAAACATCGGATAATTCAAACGAATATGTGAAATAGTTTTATTCAGGAATATGTGCAGAATTTGGTTTACCATCTTTTCCCCTTGGGAGAAAATATTTTACATTGTTAAACGGGGCTAAATTCAAACCAAGTATGTCCAGTTCATGTTTATCCTCACTAGCATAGGCTTCATCTCTTTCTTTATCTATGTATAAAAGATCTTTTTCTTCGGTATTAAGTAAGATTATAGAAATACCTTCTTCCGATAGTTTTTGGTGAAGAACCTGTAACAAAAATAAGAGGTAACTAGTCTTCATGCTCCCTGAAATTCCCGTGGCGTTAACATGAGTGGTATCAGGTCCAAATATGTACGTGACGTCTAGGTCTATTGGGATTTTAGCATCGTTAGTCATTGAAATCACCCCTGCAGGAATCGGATGTTCCATTTCTGGAATTCCAAGAGATGAAATGACCTCCTCCATAGTAGCAAAATTTACAGGTTTCCCCTCTTGAACGGGCATATTAATGCTCCAATTGTTTGATTTCAAGGGTATTTTGTTTGGGCTTGAAGCATTTGAAGAAATTTCCTCTTGAATCCCGTGAAATCGAAGGTTAGCAACTACATCAATCTTTGCCACTGTCAGACCATCACCCAACTTTTCTTCCGTATTCAAAAGTAGATTGATCTGAGAGGAATATTGATTTTTAGAAAAAGTTTCTCTGTC
The DNA here is from genome assembly GCA_038200885.1 of Candidatus Nitrosocosmicus sp. Classification (GTDB taxonomy): domain Archaea; phylum Thermoproteota; class Nitrososphaeria; order Nitrososphaerales; family Nitrososphaeraceae; genus Nitrosocosmicus. The sequence continues at coordinate 1,126 of JBBRRF010000131.1, read as the reverse complement.
TAAATAGATCCTCTCGAGTTCTTTTACCATTCCAACAGTTTTGGTGTTTCGTACATTTTCTACACTAACAAAGTCAAAAGGATTTATCAGGACTTCAGGTTTGATTATGATCCAAAATGAATCAATAGAATTTGAAAAATTTTCAGATACGAAGGTAATTCCGAGGGGTTTGTTATCCTGCATCTATAAAATCTTAATCTACAAAGGTTATAAGAAACCAAGTATCAATTTGCATATTAATCCAGTTATCTTTACAAAAAATCTATCTTAATGATCCTCTTTTTGCAAATTCGAAAATGTCATGAAGGTAAACTAACTAGCAATGGTTTTTTCTGAATTTACACTGATAAAGGTTCACCAGAATAACCAATCTAACGATGACACATGACCGATTAGTCTATTAATAAAAAATATCAAAAGATATACCTTTCACATTAACAAATGACACACGCGTACACTACTAATTCGAGTACGCCTGTTTAACACATAGAATACTGCCACAAAAAAGCATTCTGAAATTTCATTGTCAAATGTTTTTAAAACATATAACTAAATTTTATAACGACTAGAAATTTTACTATTTGATTACAGTTACTAATATTAACATATATGCAAGCATACCAACTTGATAAATTACTAAATAATTCAAGAATATGGATAATAATAGTATACCACTAGCAATAATGATAGTAATTTTTGGATATCTTGTTTATCAGATTAATGGTATTTCAGTCACACTAAACACACTATTGGAACAATATTCTTCAATCTATAAGACAAATACTAGAGAGAATTCAAGCTTACTGCAGGTTGGGGAAAACAGTAGTAACAATAGTACAAACGATAATAGTGCTTCAGAACAGCTAATGTTAAATAATATATCATCCGCAACATCATCTGAATCACTGGAATCTGGAACAGATAGTGGTGGACAAAATGTGAACGCTGGAACTTCTCCATACAATAGATCTCTTGCGTAATTAGTCTAAACAGCTATATTTCCTTCAGTCTCATACAAACCTGTACTTTCTTTGCTATCCTATGATAGGTTATCCAAAAAACCGTTGCTGTTCAAATCATTTACAGGTCTATCGGTAAAACAGTTTGATGATATTTTTGCAATTAT
>JBBRRF010000130.1:0-5224 GCA_038200885.1 Candidatus Nitrosocosmicus sp. | reverse complement strand
TGGAATATAGCCAAAAGAGAATTACTAGTACTGCAACACTACTCATCCTTTGATGATTTTAAGCAAAAGATATCGTGTTATTTCAGAACAAAAAGGTTTGGTCTAAACATGAGAAACTATCTGTTGAGGACTGTTTAGGAATATATGTTAAATGGTATATTAGATAAGCAAAAACTATAAATCATGTACTTTATGGGGCCAGAGGGATTCGAACCCTCGACCGCCAGCGCCCCGGGCTTATACCCAAAATTGGATGGTATCCTGCCAAGCTAGACGATAGCCCCCTTGTTTATTAAAAATAAACCCCTCATTTTTAAACCTAAGTATACGACTAATTGCAGAGAAATTCTAAAGATACATTTTAATAATTAGTTAAATGCTTTATAGCATATCATTTATGCTGGTTAACGAATTAGATGCCATAGACAAAGAAATACTTAATGATATTCAATGGTCTTTTCCTTTGGTTGAAAGACCGTTCTTAGAAATGGCAAATAAATACCAATTAAAGGAAGAAGAAGTTCTCGATAGAACTCAAAGATTAAAAGATATTGGAATTATTAGACAGATAGGTGCAATTTTTGATACTCGTAAGTTAGGATACAAGAGTGCGTTAGTAGCTTTTTCAGTGGATAAAAACAAGATAGATTATGTCGCTAATGAAATAAACAAACACCCAGGTGTAAGTCACAACTACGAGAGAAATCATGAATACAATGTTTGGTTCACGTTAGCTGTATCTCCGGATGCAGATATGAAAACCGATTTAGATAGAATGGCCTCCCTAGAAGGAGTTTTAAAATATAGAGTATTACCAACGCTAAAAATGTATAAAATAGGCGTGAAATTGGACATGGTAAATGATGATCCTGAAAAACCAAGTCCCACCGATGATGTAAAAAAAATGGATGCAAAAGCAGAGAATATATCAGAAGTGGATAAAGAATACATTAGACAATTGCAAAAAGATATCAAGATAATTAAAGAACCATTTAAAATAATCACAGATGATTTGGGAATAAATCTGGAAGAGCTCTTTAACAAAGTTAAGGAATATCAAAATATAGGCATCATGAGAAGATTTGCAGCAATTCTTAGACATAGGCAAGCAGGCTTTACGGCAAATGGAATGATAGTGTGGAATGTGCCGGAGGAAAAAATAGATCAAATAGGATTAAAAATCGCTTCTTTTCCGCAAGTAAGCCATTGTTATAGACGTCCCATATACCCAGATTGGGAATTTAATCTTTTTAGTATGATTCATGCTAGAACAATTGATGCTGCTGAAAAAATAGCAAAGGAAATATCAGCAATAATTAAAATTGATAGATATAGAATATTATTTAGTTCTAGAGAATTTAAAAAAGAAAGGGTAAAATATTTCGAGTAAATTACGGTTTTGTTATACTTTGTTGCCTAATTATGAATATCGTCATCCAATAGTACTTTTTATGACATATGGTATGGAATCCACCAATCGTTAACAATTATCTTACTAAAAATGTCATAAAATGAAAGGAAAATCGATAATTAGGCAACAAAGCAGTTTTGTTAATTAAAAATTTTTAATTATGCCAATAATTTAGGCATATCAAAGTTTTTTTCATACATTTGTTCAATTTGGAGTTTCTCATCTTCATTCAAATAATTACCATCAGAAATTTGAGCAAACAAATCTATTTCTTCAATGCTCGTAACAGTTGGTAAAAGAACGGAGATTTGTTTTTGCGATAAAATATACTTCATAGAAATTTCAGTAATATCCCATCCATGAGAATTAGCAATGGGTTTGAGTTTTTCTATTTTTTGCATCGCTTGTATAATCCATTCTTTTTTTCTATTATTTCTATGGTCATCCTTATCAAATACCGTATGTTCATTTACTTTGCCAGTTAAAACTCCAGATGCATCGGGTACTCTAACCATTATTCCTACTGAATTATTTCTTTTATCCACGGCATCAAAAAATACCCTTCCAGGATCCTGTTCTAATATATTATACACAGTTTGTAAACAAACTATATTCCTGTTTTCTATAGCATGAATCCCTTCTTTTTCCCATCCTATTGCGGGCCCCAAGGCAACCCCGTGACTCTTAATTTTTCCAGAGCTTACAAATTCATCTAATTTGTGAAATAATTTATCGTTTTCTATCGCATCCATCTTGGGATTATGCAAACTATATACATCAATAAAATTGGTTTCCAATCTTTTCATGCTTTCGGACAAAGCATAATCTAAGAATTCTGGAGTGTGCTTTTGGGGAATCTCGCCATGTCCTACTTGCTTTGCATTATACATATCATAACCCCATTTAGTGGAATAAATTACCTCATTGCGCATATCCTTAAAGGCTTTTGCTAACAATTTTTCACTCTTTCCCCTTCCATACATATCGGCAGTTTCATAAAAATTAATTCCCAAATCAAAAGCATGTTTTAGCATCTTTATGGACTCGTCTTCTTCAAGTTTTTTTCCCCACCAGTCTAAACCTAAAGTCCATGTTCCAAATCCAATTTCACTAACTTTAATTCCGGTATTTCCTAAGTTACGATATTTCATTAAATTATACTCCTCACTTTTTCAGATAGTTTATTGAAATTATCGTCATCTATACAAGGTTTACTAATTGATTTTAAATATTCAAATGGCTTTTCGGGTAGATGATTTTCAAAATACTGTATCAATTCTTGATCGTGAGAGTCGATTTGAATCCAAGACTTGCAGCCTACCCATTCAGGTTTATTAGAGATTATTAATGAATTATTCAACTTGTATACGCGTAACAACAATAAATAAAGCGGTTTTTTAGGATTATAATCAAACCGAGATTTGAGATAATCATCAGTCCATATATGGAAATTCGCTAATTTTTTTAATGTAGTTAAATCTGGTACTTCACTAAAATGAGTTATCTCAACAAATGATGTAATCTCTGTTGTTTTATTTGAATCAGACAGAGTTTCGGCATTGTCCGACTCATTTTTTCTGCTTAATTCATCCAGAGCTGCATGATATTCCATGCGTATTGATTCTTTAGTTTGATGTTCAAAGGTTGGAGATAAGAAAAAATTCTTGAACTTTAGTTCAAATCCGTTTCGAAATTCCATAATACCTCCTTTTCTGAACGATAAAATTTGATTTCCGGATTCAAGGGCTTTACAAACTATAGCCCATTCTTTTAATGCTCCAAGGATATTTGCGTTGGATTTTGATTCATCATTAAAACTTTCTTGAGTATTATTGACCTGGGCTGCAGCTGCAGCATCAGAAGAAATTGTTGAACTGGTTTTTTCAAAATCAAGACCTAATTTTTTCAATGGGACAGTTCTAGAACCAAAACCTACAATATCATTAAAACCATTATCGAAAAAAAAATTAGAAATCATATAAACACCAGTTTACATTTGTATCGTATTATAAATAAATATTATTAACCACTGATTTTCGAACAAGAGAAGGCTTTTAGCCCAGGCTTTTAATTATTTCCTCTATATTTTTTAGTACACATGGGATCATCGGCGTATCTTTAATGATATATTTGCTAACTTGAGTTTCACGTAGGTCTATGATTAAGTTCTGGAACTTTGAAAGATTGTCAGTTTCAAAAGCCAACATAAAATCCTGATCATCAATGCCGAATGAATATGTGGTATTAAGTCGAATTTCAGGATATTTTCTTCCAACTCTTATATGTTCTTCCATCATCTCTTTTCTTTTCTCAAAAGGCAAAAGATACCATTCCCGAGATTTAATAAATGGATACACTACCGCGTATTGCAATGGCTCCTCTTCAGTTTCAAATCCAAGTTTAACCTGATTTGAATAAAATGATTTTCTAGTTAAAGAAAGATACGTGGATGTAGGTTCTATATATTTTCCCAGTATAGTAGTATAAATTTTTGAAGCAAGTATCTGAATATTTTCTAGTGATGGTGACATGATCCAAATCATAAATTCACTATCGTGTCTTAAACCGATAGTAGAATAGGTTCTAATTTTCATTCTCTTGCGTGCAGCATTTAATAATTCAAGAAACTCACGTGTAGTCTCATCTTTGCCCATCTCATTCAACCAACGCCACTTGGGATCTACTTTATAAAATGTAAAAGTAAAGAATTTTTCAGATCTATTTTCGTTATCGGATTCATCAATCTTGGGACCCGATGGTTCAGGATATTTGGTAGTTGTAGTCTTCACACCATCAGCTTCTCCTGCATTATTTAAATTATCAATTTTATTTTTTTTAATACTAGATAAATTATCAACTTCCGAAGGGCTTGTATTCTTGTTTCGCATGACTTGTATGCTGTTCTAAATTAATAAATAGTTTAATACATTCCCTCGGCCTCGGCTCTTGTATCTTGAATGTTCTCTTCCATTTGTGATTATAAGAAATAAAACACTTTCAAAGTATGTATGCATGGTTTGTAGTAGTTGTACTTTTCGAATCTTCTGCTAAGAAGGATATTTGAAGGATTATCCTATTTAGTCAAGCGAAATTAGTTTTATTTGAGCAAGATATGGAACTGGATTTAGAAGTATGATCCTCAAAAGATTGTAAAAAGAAAGAAAAAGTCTGAATTTATTGTAGATGAGATATTAAGCAAGGTGGTAGGTTCTGCAGAATACATTTGGATTGGAATACGACCTACAAACAGAGAAATTCTCGCACTAAACTTCTAAGAGACATGTGTATAGCAATGTGGGGTTCATTGAGGCTCAGTCAAGATCATGAAACATCCTACTATATCAACAAGGAAGAGGTTATTATTGGTATCCACAAACGTGTGCAGATTTCTTGGATTGAAACTCATATTCTTCTCTCTTGTGAGAAAAGTCCGATAGAACCGGTCTTAATGAATTTGGTTATTTAGAAAACCCAGCAATTGTTTCATTTGGAATAGCAGAATCCATTCTCAAAGCTATATTCAACACGACAGTATTTTTTGCTATGGATCTATAAAAGATTCAATTAAATAATCTGATTAGGAATAATTAGGAATCAAGCCTTAATTTGCAAGATAATTGATCTTGTATGACTTAAAATTACCTAATGTTATAGCATTTTGTATGGTTTTTAGTAATACTAGATGAAAAGATGTAAAATATGGTCATTAATATATCCTTTTTAGAAATTTTTATACCAGTGCTGATAAGCTAAAGATCTATTAAGTTAAACTAGAGATGTTGGATGTCCGTTTGCGCCGTTTCATCTCATATA
>JBBRRF010000129.1:0-5238 GCA_038200885.1 Candidatus Nitrosocosmicus sp. | reverse complement strand
CAGAAAATGTAATGGGATCATTGGCAGGTAGTCTTAGAGATTACTGGAATAGTCTGGAAAAACTATTCATATCTCATGGTTATTGTACTGATTTCGTTAAAATCAATTGCTTGGATATCGGTATGGCTCAAATGCGTAAAAGAGTACTTTTTTTCGCTTGGAAAGATTCATCCAAGAGAATAAATTGGCCAAAAAAGCAATGCCCACAAATTTTATCAGATGCTCTGAAGGGTGTTGAATTAGCTCCAAATAATATTGGATATCAAATTGGGTCTGATGATAAAAAAGTTAAAATAGCAAAACGGATAGGCCAAGCTCAAAAACTGAGTAATGTTCGTGGGGGTAGAAGAGCTATTGCAACTTGGCATATTCCCGAAGTGTTTGGTGAGGTTAATGATGATGAAGAGTCTATTTTGGTATCACTAAGAAACCTAAGAAGGAGAAATAGGCTGAGGGAATTTGGTGATGCTGATCCTGTGGATTTGAATATTCTTATAGATGAACATGGAGAAGAGGTTATTTATCATCTAGAAAATCTAATCCAAAAGGGTTATGTAAAGTATAAAGATTCTAATAGATATGATTTAACACGGACATTTAATGGAAAATATAGAAGGTTATCTATGTCAGAACCATGTCCAACAGTAGACACTAGATTTGGTAACCCAATTTATTTTCTTCATCCAGAAGAAGATCGTAGTTTTACAGTAAGGGAAGCTGCAAGAATTCAAGGTTTTCCTGATGATTTCATTTTCGATGGTTCTTTGTTGGAAATGTATAGAATGATAGGGAATGCTGTCCCTCCGCCATTATCTGAAATAGTTGCTAATATTGTAAAAAATCAATTGCTACCACATGATTAATCGGATTGAACAATGGGTTAATGAATGGGCGATTGCTTCAGGTGATCATTCTTTCAGGGACATTAATTCTCAGATGAACTTTTTTTCAAAAGAATTATTTCATGACTATCAACCAACACAAAGTGTAGCATTTAGTTTTAAATCAAGATTGGAGAATTGGCTATCAAATCTAAATAGTGATGAGGATAGAAAAACTTTATTCAAAATTCTTCCGCATATCTTTTACGTTGGTAATAAAGAATTTATTAATCTTTTTCGGGTTGCATATGATGAAATTATTGCAAAGTGGTTGATAGATGTTAACAATATCAGTTTCGATAATATTGGAGATGCTAAAACACAAATTGATGATAGCTTGCGAGAGTGTTGGATTTGTCCTATTACAGATAGCTTAAATATAAATTCTTTTTTCCACATAAATAATATTCCTGGTAATGGTTGGAATGAATGGAAGCCGCAATGGTATACAATTGAGAGAGGCAATCATTTGTGGAATACCTATCGTGACTACATTGTTGACAATGGGATTCGTAAATTAATTTTACTAGAGGATTTTGTAGGAAGTGGAAGTCAAGTGTCAGGGGTGGTTGATTTCGTTATGAACCAAAGACTTGACTTAGATGTACTTTTGATACCCTTAATAAATTGTACAACTGGACATAAAAGCTTCATTGATCTCGAAACTCGACATGATAGACTTAAATATCAAGCAGTATTAAAGCCTTCCAATAATTGCTTCGTTACCCGGATGCAAGTAACGGGTGAACCCGATGATTTTGAGCAGTTTAGGGATCTGTTGCAAAGGTGTTATTTGCAGGTAAGTAATAATATTCCACAATCAGGATTACTTAAACCTTACTCTCCATATGGATATCGTGAAACGGGAGGATTGATCGTTATGTATTCAAATACTCCAGATAATACAATCCCAGCAATTCACTGGAATTCTGACACTTGGAATCCAATTTTCCCAAGACATTCTAGAAATTAACAATGGAAAATAGAAAAAATCCTTTTCATGAAATATATGTAACAGAATCAATTGGCTCAGAAAGATTTGTTAAGCTTTTTAGTCCATTTCTTGTAGATAAGGCATTAGCTCTTTTTGAACCTGGTCATGTTATTTTAAAAGGCTTACCAGGTTCAGGGAAAAGTATGCTATTGAGCTTGCTAAAGCCATCAATTAGATTAGCATATCACGAAAACAATATTGATTTCCCTGTACCAAAGCATTTATCGAAATTTATTGGAGCTGGAATAAACCTTAAGAGGAGTGGTGTAAGTGACTTTGGTCAACGTCCGGTAAATGAGAAAGGAGGATTTGAAGAATCACCATTCTACTTTGCTGACTACTTAAATTACTGGGTTGTACTAGATATCCTAGACTCGATGGGAGCTTTAGGTTCTAAAAAGGTTGGTCTTGCAACTCAAGTAGGAATCGATTTAAATGAGAATAAGTTGGATTCTTTTGCATCTGATTTGGCTAATGACCCATGCTGGAATGGTTATTTATCTAAGATTAATAACTATTCAGAATTATTAGACTTACTAGACAAAAGAATTAGAATTTACAGAGACTTTCTTAACTACAATTTAGATAAGTTACCAGATGAAGTAAAGTCTACTAAAACAGTTATTGGCTTTCCGATGACTGTTCTGGCCAATCTACTTAGGAGCTACAATATAATTTCGCAAGAAACCGAAATATTTGTTAGAATAGATCAATATGAGGAACTTGCTTGGCTGGAAGATATGCCTGATCATCCTGAGAAAGCTTATCAGCAAATGATCCACAAGCTTTTAGCAATGAGAGACACCTCTGTCTCTTATCGATTAGGAACAAGACATTTTGCTTGGGATGAAACAATAAACATATTTGGGACATCGGCTAGGCTTGAAAAAGGAAGAAACTATATTGATATTTCTATCGATGCAATTTTGAAAAGAAAGGAGAATAGAAAAACTTGGATTTTTCCAGAATTTGCTGAAGACATACTTTTAAAGAGAATAAAACTTTCTGAGTTGAAATTTGATAAAGGAAATTCAGTATTAAGACAAGTTTTTGGACGAAGTGAATTTCCTAAAGAAATGGCAAAAAGATATGTTAAGTCAAACCCAGCGAAAGCTGTGAAACTTGAGGAGCAATGGCCAGTGGAATGGAAATTATATCTACTAGAACTTGCCAAAAAAGATCCCTTTAATGCAAGACTTGGTGAAGGATGGGTTAGGCAAAATGGTAAATTCAAGAAACAGGTAATGTACAATATTCCTGAAAACAATGATTTTCCATGGAATAAACCATGGTGGAAAAAAGAACGGGTTGGTCAAGCATTACTTCAAATCGCTTCAAGAAATAATCAACAACTCATATGGTTTGGAAAAGATGATATTATATCACTTTGTGGTAGTAATATTCTAGTCTTTCTAAAAATATGTAGAAGTATTTGGGATGTTTGGATAAGAGACACAAAATCTACTGACGATCCTGAGAATCTTGTCTCTTTTGATCCTGATATTCAATCAATTGGAGTAATTGAAGCAAGTAATTCTTGGTATAATGATATGGCTAATGAAAAAGGCGGGAAGTATAGACAAGCATTTGTACGCTACTTGGGAACATATCTATATAAAACTTTGGTTGAAGATATTTCAATGTCAAATCCTGGCCATAACGGTTTTTCATTGGATGTAGAAGAACTAGAAAAAGCGTCACGTCTCAAGAAATTTTTAAATGAAGCCACAGATTATGGAGATTTGTATGATGCACCGCATACTTCCAAACTCAAAGACAAAAAAGAGCGAATAAAGTATTATCTCAATCCCATACTTTCACCCAGATTCAAGGTTCCATCTAGTCATACTAAAGAGCCTATCTATACTAATACTAAAGAAGTGTTAGGTTGGGTTCATACCTGTATTGATGGATCAAATCCTGTTAAATCTATAAAGAAAAAGGGAGGAAATAATTCTTCAAGTCAAACCACTTTGAATTTCTAATAATTATGCTTGGAGAGTTTTTTAGGCCTTGGGGTGAGCTAGAGTGGCTTCTATCTAAGAGTAGATCTGAGAATTGGCATGTAATTGGATGTGCTTCATTTGAAGAAAGATGCTATGGCCTTCAATCTCGTTTACCAAATGATACTGTAATTAGTAACTTATACTTTAATATCCTACCGCCAGAATCTAATGACAGACCTAGTCAGACTGATAAATTGGATAATGCAATTAATGAGTTGCTAAAGGCGGGTGTTAAGAAAAGTGAAATACTAGAAGTTCAGCTTCATGATAGTATTGATAAGTTTATAACACCTTTAGATGAATTTTTAAGTTCAACGAATGGTAATATCATACTAGATATTTCAAGTCAGCCAAAAAGATTTTTTTTTCCAATACTAAAAAGAATTATACAATTCTCAAATCTCAATAATCTTATTGTTTGCTATACAAAACCGGAAAGATACGCAGAAGGAGAATTATCATGGGATCCCGCTGATTGGAACCATATTCCTATGTTTATGCCTAGTCAGTATAGAGGCACAAAAACTGATTTAGCTATAATTGGAGTAGGTTTTGTGCCTCTCGGATTACCAGATTTGTTAATTGGACAATATCAAAATGCCGAAGTAAAGTTATTGTTTCCTCATCCACCGGGTCCCCCAAATTATCAGAGAAATTGGGAGTTTGTTAGGAGGATTTTTGACTCTTATCCTAGATTGTCATTAAATGATATGCAAAGAGTGCATGCATTGGATATGTCAGCTGCTTTTGATAAAATTTGCCAAATAACTAATAAAGGTTCATACAAGTCAATTTTAGCTCCGTATGGCCCTAAGCCAATTTCACTAGCAATGGCCCTTTACGCGATAGAGGAAGGTTCTCCTGTTTACTATACGCAACCAAGTTATTATTCGGCAGACTATTCCAGTGGAATCAAAGAGACATATGCGTATTGGATTGTTAAATCTGGTAATAGCCTCTATCAGGTTCGTTAAATTTCATTAATTGGGATTGGCTCTTTATTTAGATGGGGGTTGTAGGGTAAACTACTCAGAGCAAGGTTGTTTATATGATTAAAGTATGTAATTTAACTAGCATTATTATTTATGTTTTTAATATTGTAAAAATTAAGAGCGCTTTGCATCTGGAAGGTATTTTAACTATAAACAAAATAAATATAATTGGCTCATATCATACTGAAGGTGGAGTTTGCAATTCTGATGAATTAATCAAGATTATTCAACAAATATCTCCTAATGTTGTTTTTTGTGAAGTAGCGCCCGAAATCTTTCGAGCGATGCTGCAAGCTTCAGAAACTTTTAATACTCCTGAGATAAAAGCATTAAGAAAAATTATTAAAACACAATCATTAGTAATT
>JBBRRF010000128.1:0-5331 GCA_038200885.1 Candidatus Nitrosocosmicus sp. | reverse complement strand
TGTGTTAGTTATTTGCATAATATAATAATTTGGGCTTTGATCCACTGAGATTGTTACCTGATTGTTTTAACGAGTTAAACAATAAAAAGTTTGATGGTATTGCAGATGAATTTAAAAGAAATAATTTAAGAATAATACCAAACCATTATAGCTATTTCCAATATCCAGAAAAAAAAGATGTAGAAATAATTAGAAGAGTTTACAAAATAGACGAGGAGTTCAGACACGAAGATCTTAAAACTAAAAAAGCCGTATCAATATTAAAGTATGATAAAAACATAGTTAATGACGACAACCTAATAGTTAGTGAGATTAAGAAAATATCAGGTTCTTTTGATACTAAAATAGAGGTAGATAAGGTATCCATCATACCTACAAATAGTAAAAAGGATTTCCAGTTTATTTTGTTTGATCATATCAAAACTCAAAGGGGAAACAAGACTGGATATACAATTGTTACCAATTCTAATACCCAGGCAACAGATGTTACTCAGCCAATAGAGTCTCCAATTCATATGGAAGTATCTTTTACCGAATCTATTAGTCTTTTAAATCTACTTGGATGTTCCAAAGATATCAAACTTTATCCAATATATGATGCACCAACTGATGAATTACTAGATGATATAAGGAGAAATATTGATAGTTTTACAGCAAAATATAATTATACATTTGAAGACTATAGTTCGTTGAAGTTAGGCGGTCTTTTTTTTGGTACCACAGCAGTAGGTAATACTCACAAAGAATTACCAAATAGATATGATTTAATAGAGCAAGATATGCAAATAATAGCAACTGACAGCTTGGGACTTTTGGCTTGTCTTGGCTTGTACATAATCACCAATCTAGATGACACAGTATTTCAAAAAATGAATGAATATGGCATAGATAGAGAGAAAGTAAATCAATTAAAGGATCTGGCTCTTAAAAGTCTCACAGAGCCAAAGGTATCGATTGGGAAAACAGTATCCAAGTATCTGCCTGATTTTGAAAACCAATTCGATGTACAATCCAATATATTAGTAACACATCCGATCTCAAAAAACGGTATTGCTTCATTTGTGGAACTCTCGAAATTAATTAACAACCAAATATTAATTGATAATGTTCCATATGTGAATAATGATATTAAGAATTTTGTATTAAAGGAGCACCTATTATCAAATGTTAGTGCCTCTACTCCCGATACAAATATGATAATAGTATCAAAAGACTTTGCAGCAACCATTATGGATGAGCTATCCAAGCACAAGTTTAATCCAGCTATTGTAGGTAGAATCGGAAAACTAGGGAAAGCTGGAGTCAGTTTTAACAACAAAAGTCAATAAAAGGCAACAAGGTAATTTATTCTACAATTGACGATTCACTTAAAAATATGTCTAGAATCGGTTACAGAATGAGTTTGTAGTGACCAAAAGATCCTACAATCCAATATTATTTTGAAAGTAAATAAATGACAAATTTCTCCTTTATATTCAAAATACCCCCATTTACGCCCAGATTCTCAAAATATTCTAATATTAATAGTTCTACCAAATACAATACTAGAAAATTATAATGAAATTATCACTCCAAATTATGATATAATTATGATCTACAATAATTTTTGATATGACTCAACGTAATGAAGGTTCAGGCTCGATTTATTCCTGTGTTTGGTTCGGGTTCGGATTCTGGTATAGATCTTAATTCAACAGGAATACTAAAGCTAAAAGTACTGCCAACCCCGTTCTGGTTGTTTGATGCCCAAATTTTACCTCTATGTGCTTCTATTATGTTTTTTGAAATGTATAGTCCTAAACCAGTTCCACTATTTGACCTTGAAATAAACTTTTCAAATAGATGACTCATTACTTCAGAATTAATTCCTTTACCCTTGTCACTGACACTTACAATTACTTCTTTCTTGTCCTTTTTCATCAATACAGTTACAGTTATTTTTCCTTCTTCAGTAAACTTTCTTGCATTATTTAACAAATTTAATAACACCTGTGATATTCTAGCCTTATCTCCTTCTACCAAGATTGATTGATCAAGAACGTCTTTTGATTTAGTTTCATTGAGGAAATTACAATCAATGGATACATTTTCTTCTTTTTTTTCTGAATTTGTGGTAAAGTCCCGGATGGTATTTTTAATAAGTTCCACAAAATCAAATCGTGAGGCATTAAGATTTAATTTATGACTATCTATTCTGGAGACGTCCAAAATATCGTTGGTTAGCTTTTGCAATTTCTTTGCGTTTCTATAAATCACTTTTATGTCATTTTTCAATTCGGACATATCGATCTCGCTAGTGCTATTCTGGAGATTACGATTAATCAAATCAGAAAGTCCAAGAATGGGCTGAATTGGTGTACGTAGTTCATGGGCAGCTATGTTAATAAAATCATCCTTGAGTTTTTCGTTTTCCTGTAATTTTTTAAGATTTATTCTGATTAATGAATTAGCCTTTTTCAGATTAACACTGTACTGCATGCTTGAAATAATAAGTGCAATAACATTTACAAAATATCCTACATCTTTAAGAACATGTGCCATATTGTGGGCGGTATCAAAAGACATAGCAGAAAAGGACATGATGATCTGTGTAAAAATATCAATTACAAGATACAAGACAAGCCCCTTATACACGACATCTTTTTTTTGATAGAGTTTTTTCTTGTAAAAAAAGAACAATACCAAACAGAATAGTATTAGAGGGGGTATCTCGTACGGCCTGTGCACTGAATAATCATCCAAAACAGATGCGGGATAAACCAAAAAAAGTGAGCTCAGAGAAGTTATTATTGCAATAATCCCCAAAATGGATATATAAAAAATTATACCATCTTTTTTTTCAACAATGGTCTTTTTTTCAATTTCTTCTTGTGTATATGATGGTGATCTGATATCAGACACTTGTTCTATTTCTTCTCTTTGAGATAGTGACGAATATTTTAAAATAGCAATTAGGAGCATCGCACCAAGGAAGAAACGTCCAGCAAACCAAGTTTGAGGAATAAAATACTTTATGAATAATATATTCTCTATCAAAGCAAAAGATACTATAACATGGAACAAATCAATGGAAACACTAATGAAAAATCCTATACCAACAAAAAGACTAAATCGGTCTCTTAGAACTCTATAGCGCAAAACGTAATAAAAGGATAGAGCCGAGCCTAGTATTACTGCAATCAATTCGATGTAAAAATGATTTATCTCTGAAGAAACCCATAAAGTGGGATCTAATGAGATAGCTAAGAACAGAGACAGTAGTAGAGATGGCAAAACTACTAATTTAATTAGACTTGATAAAATTGAATCCTGGGAGAAAATATGATTGAGATTTTTCAAAAAATCATCTTTAAACAATAATTATAAAAAAATTGAAAGTTTTGACAGATTAGGAAAGTCTACTAGTCTATTTGTTATGAATTCAATTCCTAATTTATTTTCAATACCAAAGACAGTAAAAATTAACGAATCCAATATTGGTCAATTACCAACGATTTGCTTTGGATAACTTATTTTTTATGATCGATACAAACTGATCACCGCTTAAAGGCTTTCTCACAATTTCTGTCATTTTTATTTCAGGCAATGCTTCAACGAACTCGCCAACTAGATCCAGAGCAGTTACAAAAAGAATATTCAAATATGGATCTATAGCTTTGAACCTGTAGAATAGATTTATTCCGCTCACCCCAGGCATTCTTATATCCATAACCACCAAGTCATAATTATGTGAATTTTTTTTTGCCAAGTTTTCTAGAGCTTCAACAGGATTTGAATAAGAATGTACTTGATATCCTTCCTTTTTTAACAGTGAATGATATGTGTATAGAATATCCTCGTCATCATCTACTAATAAGATATTGTAATGTTTGTTTTCTATTTGACTAGGTCGATTGATTTCATTTGAAGGGGCTTGATGCTTGAGGGCTTCACCTCGTTTGTTTGTGATTAATATTTTTCTATTGTACATTATTGTGTAATAGGAAGTAATATTTTTGCTACCCCCATCCAACGATAGTTTAATCTCAGATATTTCAAATTCTTTACTAAATGTTGAATTGATTAATAAAGTATACAAGTTCTTTCCTATTACTAATCCATTTGATTTAGACAAGCTGTTTATTTTGGCGCATTCATTTACTACCGAGCCAAATAAATCTACTTCCTTGTTATTAGAGCCCAAGGCAACCTCTACTAACCCATAATTCATACTAATTCTATAATTGATTGGAGGTAAGCCCCCATCTGCCAGTTCTTGATTCAAAGGTTTGTTTGATTTAATCATTGAAGTGCTGCAATCAAAAACGTTTTGCAAAGCCTGTTGATCACCAAGATTTGATGTTTTTGGAAAGTAAAAAAACAAATTATCTCCGCTATTTTTAATAATTTTTCCATGGTATTGAGTGAGTATGGTACTCATGGAATTCAAAAAAAGTGAATAATATTTTCTTAACTTTTTAGGGTCTTTTATTTTTGCAGTTTCTTGAGTGGAATTAATTATGTCGATAAATCCTATACAATATTGTTGTGTGAAATCAATAAAATTTATTTGTTCTTGATCACTTTCCTTAGTTAAACTATTTGAATCTGAATTTGATCTTGGAATACCACCACTGGCACTATTGAAAGTATTTTCAGATTTATCATCCTTATCGTAATTAGATAGATTGTTTAAGCTATCCATCATGTTTATATGGATGATATGGATCATGTGCTATTTATGGTTTTTGTTTGTCATTGCAAATATATACCAATATTATTCTTTAATGCTCGTTTTAGCGAAATACTTGCAATATTGGTCACTGTGGTTCAATAGACCAAGTTAACATATCTTATTAAAACAAGGTTTAAAAATATTGCTATTATAAAACTATAATGCTAATGCTATTAGAAGTTAGAACACAATAATGAAGACAATGGTATCACATATTACGGATTTGTGGATGTTGTGAGGATTGCGAAGACTTGCCCTTTAGGTTGATGACACGCAATCCCATCACCAAAATTATTTCATCAAATCGGCAATTCTTTTTAATAATTCTTCGAGTTCAATTGGTTTTTGAATAAATAAATCTCTATTTAATTCATGATAGTCTTTTTCTCGAAATTGTTGATAATATGCCTCGCTAGCAGTCAAAAAACATACTCGAATGTTATTGTCCATTTCCTTTATTTTCTTGTACAAATCAAAACCATCTATATATGGTATCTTAAGATCAAGAAGTGCAATATCGTAGTAGTTTACCTTGAATTTTGACAAAGCTAATATATACTTATATGTATAAATTCGTAGATAGGTTTTTAGCTGGTTTATGATTATTTACAATCATT
>JBBRRF010000127.1:0-5363 GCA_038200885.1 Candidatus Nitrosocosmicus sp. | reverse complement strand
ATTAGTTCGTAGATCTAAACAGATACTTTTTAATGTCTAGGTTAAACCTTCTTTTCCTATAGAAGTTAGATATTGCTTGTTTAACCCGTGAGAAACTAGAGTAGTAGTTTGATAGTATGTTGCATTTACCCTGTCTCCAACATTCTTCAACAGCATTAAGGAACGCTGAGCCCACAGGAAAATACTCCACTTTTATCGTTTCTATATTCTGTTGCAAGTACTCTTCCACCTTCTTTGATCTGTGTTGAGTTGCCCTATCCACAATCATGATAAATTTATTGAATTTCTTTTTTACCTGTTCTAGGCATGTTATAAAAGATTGACTGTCAAATTTGTCATCTTGTCTGAAAAGCTGTTTACCATCCAAAGATAGTGCCCCATACATGCTTGTTTTTTCGTGAGATCCGGTGACTGTAGCCAAGGGTCTTTTCTCTCTTGTGATCCATTTCCTTCTTTTTGTCATGAGCGAATCATGCAGAAAGATCGATTCGTCCTGTACAAGCAAATTCCAGTCATTTTCAAGGCTTTCAAGCACATTTTTTATCCTTTTTTAAAATCTTTTATATCCTTCTCAGATGCCCTTTTAACAAACTATTTCTCAGGTGCTTTGAGTGAAAATCCCCACTGATGAAGCAATCTTCTAATATGGTCTTCATGGTACTTGACACCTGTTTTCTTTTTGATAAGGTCCATTACCTCTTTGGTATCCCATCCAGTGTTGCTAGTTGACAACTCTATTCTTATTTTCATGATTTCCTCTTCATCCATAAAGGATGGCCTTCCACTTCTTGGTTTGTCTCTCAGACATTCTGGTCCCCCATCATTGTATCTTTTGTACCATTTGTAAGCCCATGCTCTTGATTTATGTAATTCTGAAGATACAGATTCGATATGCTGTTTGTCGATGGCTATTCTGATAATAAGTAATAACCTTTCCTTTACATGAGCATCACGTTCATTCTTATGGGCTTTGATTAAGGCATTTGGATTCAACTGAATGATTGTAAATAATCATAAACCAGCTAAAAACCTATCTACGAATTTATACATATAAGTAGATGTATCATTAAACTTCTAAACTCGGGTCATCTTTTGTTGACATTTGCAGTATGTTTGGCGGTATCTCTATTTGCTACCTTGCTATAGTAATATCTATGACAATAAAGAGATTATTATCATCATCTGTCTTGCATTTTAGAATGTGTACATTTAACCTGTTTATCCTTTTACGTATATGACCGTAACTTGGGTTTGAAGGTAGACTTTTTCCTGTAGCCTTGATTATCCCTTCAGTTTGTCTGTAAGGTAGATGAAAAAAGTAACGCATGTAACCTATGGCTAGGATGAAAGAATTTAGGAATGTAAATGACTTGACCTTCGTGTTTTTGTTCGTTATCTCTAACTCACAGCCGCAAGTATCAAAAAAATCGTATGAGAAAAGGCTCTCCACGTTTGACTAATGAATAGTCATAGAATGAATAGTCATAGAATGAATAGTCATAGAACGCTAACTGTCAATCAAGAAGAATAAACTGGTTTATTCCAAGCTAAATAGGTTGGGTTAGGCGACGAATCTTATTTTACGGCAATATTAACTCCATAGCGATTATATGTTTACATTTTATCTTTCTAAATGTAAAGTCAGAACAAGTGCAGGTTTTGTTTTTAACATCTACCTCATAGAATTTGTTTTTATCTTTACTGCTTTGTACTTTGTATATTGTTTTTATTTTATCATTATCATCATCATCATCATAAGAAGATTCAGATTCTTTTCTGTCTTGTTGTTTTTGTTCTATTATAATAGGATCGCGTAGATTTGATTCTATTAGTCTGTATGCTTTGTTAATTCTTCCCTCAGTATCACTTTTGATAGAAATCTCATCATTAGTTTGTTTTTGTTTCTGTTTATTTTTTGATCTTGCTTTTGTATCTGAAACAGTAGTAGTTTTTTCTACATATTCTTGCTCTAGTAATTCACTATTACTTGTTTCGATTTTTACAGGAGAATCATCTTTTAATGCTTTTCTTACCAATTCAATAATGTTGTCGTCTTTTGTATCTGAAACATAAATTACGTAAATTAATGCAACATCTTTACCTTCCTGTTTTCGTATCACTCTCCCAATTCTTTGAATTACTTGATTCATGTTAGACGTAGTAGCCAAGATTATTTCTATTCTTACTGCAGGAACATCATATCCTATCTCTAGAGTATGAACAGATAAGAGTACATTAAAATCAATACCCCATTTATCTAGTATTTTTTGTCTGGCAGCAGTCTTTACCTTCGCATCGATTATCTTTGATTTTATCTCCTGTTCTTCTAAAATATCTTTGAGCCTTTGTATAGATTCAATGGTTTCACTAAATACCATTATCTTTTCCTCTGGAAATCTTTTTTTTATTATATCAGCAGCTGCAGATAACTTGTTTTCCTTACAACTTAGTAAAAGTTTTCTTTTCCTTATATTTGAAAACCATGCTTTAGCCATTCCACTAGCAAATCCACCTTTTTTTAATAACTCGGTCATTGAAACTGCATCATATCTTTTAAAGCGATTAGAAATATTCTTAATTTTAGAAGAATAAAGTTCGTATTCTTTTTCTTCTTTTGATGTTAAATTTACTTTTATTGGAATGACTATTGGTTTTGCTAGTCTTTTATCGTTTACGGCTTCGTTAATAGAATATTTAATAACTGGGGGAAGTACTGCCAATATTGTTTTATTTTTAAAATCCCTTTCATCTAGTGTAGCAGTAAGACCCAATATGGCTTTGGTTGGATCTTCAACCACTACATCAAAGATCTTACTAAATGATTTAGCAGTATCTTTAATTAGATGCACCTCATCAAATATTACCATACTAGAGCGTCTTACCAAGTTTAGGTTTTTTATTATGCTATGATATGTGCTTATCATTATTTCTCTGGTTTCTTTACGTTCTCCAAAATATGCTCCAATCTTCTCCTGCGGTATACCATAAGTTATCAATCTAGTGATTGTCTGATCTATTAGCGATATTCTTGGAACCAAAAATAATATATTAAAAAATGAGATATTGGGAGTGATTGAAGAGTCAGACTCGGCATTTTTTAAAGCCCCAGATGAATTATCGTAATCTTCCTTAGCAGACGATTCATGATATTTCTGAATAGTATACGGGTCATATGTTGAAAATGATTGGGTATCATAAGGTTGTGTATAATTAGCTCTCACTCTTGCACATTCAAAGGCGATTTCAGTTTTACCCGTTCCTGTACTATATAGTATAGTGCCTCTAAAGTTGTTTTCCACCCACGAATTTACAGCTTTAATTTGATCTGGTTTTAAAGAGAAAGGGAAGCGTAGTAGAGATATAGAAGGTTTTGGACTTGGTGACGAAGATTGTAAATTTCTCAAAGATGTATAATCATCGGCCTCAAGCATATTTATAATACAATCTTATCTACATCTTTTTATTTCATTATAATGGTTAAAACATGATTTTAGAGTTTTTTACTCTTATCTTTGGTAAAAAATACTTGTTTTTTAGTATTACTTAATTTTAGATTAATATTTCTTATGTATTTAGCACAAGAGTTTTACAGGAAATCCAGATTCATTAACCTGTTCTTCCTTTGTTATCCTACAATAAACAATCCGAGAAATCATTGCTTTTGATCCCTTAACGGGTCTTTTAGTCCAGCAATTTGATGATATCTGTCAAAAAATCGCTCTAACAGTCTTTTTTAATCTTGCAGGGTTTCCTTTGCGTTTATAAAATATAGAAATATCGATAGGTAACATGGGTTTGTAGTTTTTGTTGATTTTTCTGCTTTGTTGCCTAATTCGATTTTCCTTTCATTTTCTGACATTTTTCTGACATTTTTAGTCAAAGATAATTGTTAACGATTAACGGATTCCGTGTTATATTGTAAAGAAAAAATCACCAGATGACGATTTTCATAATTAGACAACAAAACAGATTTTTCCATTTGTATTTTCCATTTTTTCCGGTCCAACTTTTGAACCGAAATCAATGCCGGTTCGGTGGATAAAGTTCCTTATGGTATACGGGTTCGGAAGTTTCGACTACGATTAACTACCATAAATATGCGTTCTCTATTTTAATGAGGACCATTAGGAATCTAATTCAAAAGTGAATGAAATAGATCAATTGATAATTTAGTAAGTTACAAAAACCCTTTACAAAGACTAGGAATGGATTTTCTAAATTCTTTGGATGCTCTAATTAACTTGTCCTCTGTTTTTATACAAACAACTACTGCATGGAGAATAAATTAAATTCACCAATGAGCATAAAACATTCATCTGCTAATAGTCTATTATATAAATTTGGCTCACATCTAGCAAACAGGTACTATAAGTGCAATTGCATAATAATAATAAATGAAGACATAGAATGGAAAAGAATTTTTCATCGATAAGGGCATTCGTTGATGTTGGCGGAAAGACAAAATACTGTGTAAGTTGCGGTAATACGGCTACTCAGGAAGCAATATTCACTGCAGATGGAGCTACCATTATAGAAAAATACTGTGATTCTTGCGCAAAAAGGAATATATCATAACAGATACCAAAAGATCATTTATCTGACCTTTACTCGAAATATGCAAGGGTCGTTATTCCTAGGATCTCAATTGTGAAGATGAAAACAGAAAAAGATTTGTTTTTAAAAGATGAAAATTAAGAATTACCCTACATCTTATAACTTCCTATATCGTTACTAAAATAGGTAGCGGGTTCGGTGGGATTAAGTCCCATATGGTATAAGGGTTCGATAAAATCCTGAGGATAACGTATGAGTATTTTCAAGTTTGTTTGTAAATAATTTCTATTCATAGTTATTTTTTATCTTTTAGTTTATCAACCTGTTTTTCTCTTCTTTGTTCTTTTGAAGCTGGAGGATTAGGAAATTTATCTAACCAGTGATTAGTCATTCTTTCGGTACTCTTAACAGACTCTTTATACAGGTCAGTCATTCTTTCGGTATTTACCGCCAATTCTTTATACAATTCTGTCATTTTTTCTGAGCGTTTAATGTACTCTTTGTATATTTCAGTCATTGATGTAATGTATTTAATATATTCATTATACATTTCACCCCAAGCCATAGGTGAATTTTGTTGCCACCAATCCATAATCGATCTAAACTGATCAGGATTGCTCATGTTTTGCTCCTCATTGTTGTTATTGTTGTTGTTTTTTCCCTTTCCTTGATTTTCCACAATAATCACTTATACTCAATATTCAGAGGTCTAATATTTTACAGTTATTGGCTTGATTTGTAACTTGACTAGGTTGAATGGGATTTCATAATAAATAGTTTTGATAAAGGAGTATGAACCTGATACGACT
>JBBRRF010000126.1:0-5407 GCA_038200885.1 Candidatus Nitrosocosmicus sp. | reverse complement strand
GGCTGTTAACAGAGCCTAAGAATGAGTAATCTCATTTATATCTTATCTTAAACTATTTACAAAATTTTGATATATTGGAGCCTCTATTTAATCTCGCTTTTTCTATATTTTTAGGTATTTGAGAATGGATCTATCACATAAGCCAATCAATATTATATGGGCTCAGCTCATTATTAAAAAGACAATCTGGATGGGTTAGAATATATTATACGTATATTTTATTTGATTTGCTTATACATATCAGAGCTGGGCTTGCCGGGGTAGCTCAGCCTGGTCAGAGCGTTCGACTCATAATCGAAAGGTCGCGGGCTCAAATCCCGCCTCCGGCACTTTTTTTTGGATTTTCTATGCTTAGTTATGTAAAATCTATTAAAGATCATACAATATTTATCAATAATGCAGCGTATTAGCAATATATAAATTAACCATAGCATGAATATCACTTGATTTGCAAAAATCAAAAAAACCTAGAAAGAATTCTCGAAATAGATTAATACTATCTCTAGTTTATAGACGATGATCCTCGAATTCAATTATTAATTTATTTGATTTTTTTGTTGATTATCCAGAATTCTCCATGACTAACAAACGGGCAAGCACATTAGGAATAAGCGTTTTTGCGAATCAAGCGTCGGTTGAAACCTTTCCAATCAGTACAACTATTGCCACCCTCCCATTGTTCATAATTTATGACTTTTTCTAGATCGAGTCTATTTAACCAGTTTTGAGACTGTAAATCCGGTTCGACTTCAAACTTTTTTACATATCCAAGGCAAAGATAAGCTATTGGTTTAACAGTAGAAGGAAGTTTTAGAATTCTTTTTAGATCTTTATTGTTGATGATGCTGACCCAGCCAACACCTATATTTTCAGCGCGCGCGGCAAGCCATAAATTTTGGATCGCACAGCAAACACTATAAATCCCAGCTTCCTTTATGGTCATTCTCCCTATTACATAGGGCCCAAATCGATTGTGATCATAAGTTACGCAAATATTTAGATTAGATTCTAAAATCCCTTCTAATTTTAAATCTAAATACTTTCTTTTCCTTTCCTTATCTTTTGCAAGTAATTCAATTGATTTTAATCTCTCTTTGGAGAATGATTCTTTGATAGTTAGACGACTGTTTCTGTCTCTTATTAAGATAAAATTCCATGGTTGAGAATAGCCTACTGATGGTGCATGATGAGCGGCTGTCAAAATCCTCAATAAAACCTTATTACTAATTTTCTTTCTAATGAAGTTCCTCCTTACGTCCCGACGGGAGAGAATTATTTTATAAAAAATCTCCTTTTCAATTTCAGTAAAATGTCCCATCCTATTACCTGTCAATTATCTAATAACTGAAATGACCATCTTTCAATATAGATTTATACTTTATATTAAACAGATTCATCAGAAATGTAATAATTATTACCAAAATACTTCTAAAGGACAAGGCAATTGTTGTAGATTGACTTTAGAAATTTGGTTTAGATCGACTAGCACAAAATAGGCAGAATGGATTGTCAGAGCATTAGGTCTGTCTTTCAAGCATGATCCAAATTTTTGGCAATCGAATTTCCCTTTTCATGCTCAGTTAATGAGTTTGATTCTAGCTAAAGGTGAGGTTTTAGCGACCAAGTAATTTAGCATACCGTAAGAGGTATAAGATGATACGAAATAGTATCTAAAATGGAAGTACTATTCAAACTTAGCAAACTATTTAATCCGACTTGATCTGATGATTGTGTAACTTGTCCGAAGGTATCTTTGTAACTGGGACTGATACTGGAATTGGAAAAACACTGATAACTGCCTCGTTAGCATGGAAATTCTCCAAGGATATTAGCAAAATTTGTGTTATGAAACCCTTTGCTACAGGAATTTCAGAGTATTCAAAAAAGTTTAGGTCCAAAGACCTAGCAATCTTGGCCAGGGCAATTAAATTCGAGGAAAAACAAGAGAATTTGAACCCATATTTTTACCCTCTACCTTGTTCACCGCATATGGCTAGCTCCTTGCTAAACTTACCACCCCCATCATTAAGATATGCGATTAAGAAATTCAAATTATTGCAGAAAAAATATGACTACCTCTTAGTTGAGGGGATAGGTGGAATAATGGTGCCATTAAACAATAAGCATACATTACTAAACTTTATCAAGATGACAAAGCTTGGTGTTATAATTATTGCAACGCCGAAATTAGGAACATTTAATCATATCTTGCTTAATGTAAAAATTTGTCAATCAAGTGGTATTCCTATAAAAGGGATAGTAGTAAATAAAATGCCCAATCATCCAAGCCAGGTTGAGGCAGAAATTCCCACTTTTATCCAAGAATATACGAAAATACCTATACTGGGTGTAATCCCGATTATGAATGAACTCAAAATGAATGAATCGACATTTTCCAAAATCTCAAACCTAATTGATATTCACCATTTGAATTAACCTAATTCTTATTTATCAATAGGTAGTTGGTAGCTAATTGGTTGTACTATTTTGCCTCTCACGAACGGTGTCAAGACTTATTCCTGGAAAGACTACATTTTAGTTTATCATACATATAATTATCATTAAAAGGCGACGGGACAGTATCATCGCATACCAAGATTGAACCGAACCGCTATTACAAATACCATCCCTTAGATACAAAGTATGTTTTAGATGATTATATTTTCCCTAATTTTTTAACGTACAACTTATAGGCCTCTAAATATGATTTTTTATCTCCAATATCCATAAAACTCCCCTCTTCTACTATGAACGACTTTACTTTCTTTTTTGACCTCATTGATTTTCTTACTGCCTCGTCCATTCCAAAGGAGGTAGAAATTGGAATCAAATCTAAGAATTCCGGTTCAAAAACATAACATCCTATGTTTATCAATCCAGAAATTTCTGGTTTCTCCTTCCATTCAGATACAAGCATTTTTTCATTATTACTAAGCTCAATGAATCCATATTTGAGATTGGTTTTATACCTTGAAAGAGCCATGGAAATAAAAGCTTTATCTTCGAAATGATTTTCGATCATCTTGTCAAGTGGGAATTCATACACTGAATCACCGTATAGACAAACAAATGGTTCTTTTAAATGAGTAGCAGCGGTTTTCAATTGTCCAGCAGTGGCTAACGGTCGATCTGACCTGGAATATTTTATTTTTATCCCGAACCGAGTGCCGTCTTCAAAGTAATCCTCTATTGACCTATGCAAATAACTCACACAAATAATTATCTCATTTATCTTTTTAGATTTGATAAGCCATTCAACCAAATACTCAAGCAGGGGTTTATTGCCCAGCGGCAACATTGGTTTTGGAATAAAGAATGTATAGGGTTGCAGCCTTGTGCCGAGACCACCAGCTAATATTACTGCTTTCACAAAAAATAAGAATAATTAATCATTATTTAAAATATTAGTTATTAACATAGTATTGTAGAATAATACTTATTTTTTCTAAAACCTCTTTTGGATTTTGTCCAAACATAATAACCATAGGCTCCTTTCCAAAATCACCATCGTGATAAACTAACTCCGCATCCGGTTTTTGTCTAAAAGCTTGGCTAATCCCCCACTGTATTGAAGACCCTTCTATCTTCTTAATCTCTTCCGTTTCCTTACTTCTAGAATAACTAGAGCACTTGAAATTATTTTCGCAAATCTTAATGATACTTGGATTGTTCCGAATATTAATTGCGGACCTAAATAATGAGTTGAATTTGGTGGCTACCAAAAGTGCGTTTGATACATGCAGAGATGTTCCGAATTGTATGACATTTGGAGTTCTGATATAGATTCCCAAATTAGTTACTCTGCCCAACACTCCAGCAATATCATCGAATTTTTTGGGTTTCTCGATCGAATACACAAAGTTTGTTTTAGTTTCTGGTATAAGTTTATAAAAATTAGGCATTCTTTCCAAAATTGATACAGATTCTTGCAATTCTATTAAAACTTTGAACTTTTCAGAATTGTCATACATGCGATCTAGGGGATTGGAGACGAATACCCCATTACCAATTTGATTGGAGTTTTTTAATGCCTCGTACACATACGAATTAGATAATTGGAATGATTCACTAATATTATACCCTTTGGCTAAAAAGGAAGCGATAGCAGCAGAAAAGTTACATCCGGTGCCATGAGTTTCGCCAATTTTTAACCGCTCGTGTACGATTTGCTGTGGTTCAATGTTTTTATCTCTAAATAGCAAGTCCATTACCTTTTTATCTTTTTTCGTGTCGTGACCACCTTTAATAATTATATTTGCAGCTCCTAACTTGAAAATCTCTAATGCAGCTTTAGTCATGTCATGCCTGTTTGATATCCTAATTTTTGAAAGGAATTCAGCCTCCTTAAGATTAGGCGTGATTACATATGATAATGGAATAATCCCCCTCTTAAACTGCTCAAATGAATGATCGTCTAATAATTTGATTCCAGTGCCAGAGTAGAGGACTGGGTCAACTACAATCGGGTTCTTAAAGTTCTTTAAAATACTCCTGACAATGTTTATTATTGACTTACTGTAAAGAACACCTATTTTTATTACATCTGGCTTAATATCTTCTAAAGTAGTAACTATTTGGTTTTTAAAAAATTTTGGCGGAACTACCAGAATATCAGAGATTGTTCTAGTATTCTGAGCAGTTAGAGTAGTTATTATTGTTGTTCCGTATACACCCAAAGCCGAAAACGTCTTTATGTCAGCCTGTACGCCGGCGCCAGCAGATGAATCACTTCCTGCGATCGTCATTACCTTTTTCAATCTATTGATACCTCCTATTGAGTTGGTGTAAGATCTAAATTAATGTCACTTGATAGCACGGATGGTAGTTCATATATTTATAAAGATGTAAAAATTCAAGAATGATGATTTGGTTTGATTTCACAGACAACTTTGAAAGATGTGTACTGTGATTCGAATAGGAAGATTCCAAGATATGCTAAATTAATCATCGTCTCCTCCCTCAATATCATGATTTTGTGATTTTCAAATCAAGATATTATAATGAAAATCCAAAGGACGGCAAGCATATGATCATAACTGTTAAATATGCATTTCATGTCAATTTTTCTGATTATTATTGAGTAAGCCTATGGACCTTGGTAGTTTAAAGGTTGGTTCTTACATTATTATCGATGGAGAACCATGTAGAATTGTTTCTTATGATCATAGTAAGCCAGGTAAACATGGTTCTGCTAAAGCCAGAGTGGCAGCAATGGGCGTTTTCGACGGTTCAAGGCACAGTTTAGTTGCCCCAGTTTCTGCAAATGTTGAAGTTCCGCTTATAGACAAGAGGAGTGGACAACTCATCTCAGTTGCTGGTCAAGTATTGCAAATTATGGATCTTGAAACATTTGAAGTTTTTGAAACCTCTGCTATTGAAGATGAAATTAGAGATAAACTCAACCAAG
>JBBRRF010000125.1:0-5439 GCA_038200885.1 Candidatus Nitrosocosmicus sp. | reverse complement strand
ATACTTTGATTCTATTACTTTAAAAACATCATCAAACTGTTGGACCGAAAGACCTGTAAATGATTTGAATAAACGTGGTTTTCTTGATAACCTCTTATAACTTGGCAAAAAGAAAGGACATGGTCACATGCGTTAAACAGAAATAAAGCTGTTTTGCCTAATTACGCAAGAGATCTAGTGATTCAATAGACGAATTCATGAATTATGGCTAAATCTTTATCAGCAATATCTATTCTTTTGTTGTTACATCATAATCCAGTATAAGTCTAATTACTAATTTATTTTTCTCATCTTGACATTAGCACTGATAAAACTAGAGAATAACATAATATTTAATGGTGCAAGGTTTAGGTATATTTACTCGCAAACATAAATACGCTCTCTATTCAGATCATTTAATGAACGAATTGAGTTCAAAAACCCATCATTTTTTCAAAGATAGATTAGTATATTATCATCTCAACAAATATTTCACTTTGATACGGGTTATACCAGAAGAGCATGAAGAATATGAACTTAGTTCTAGACTTTCACAATTTATATGCATAAACAACCAATAACCGTCCGATACACATTTTTTTTTCCGGAAGATATTCCAAGAATATTTTTTTCAGGTAAATTAATTTCAAAAATAGGAGACAAACATCTGAATTTCTCCAACCCTTTGTTAAAATTAATCCCATTGATAGTTATTTGAAGTTCATTAATGACATCCATTTTATTTTTTGCCGTCTGTATCATTTCGTCATCATCTTTTCCATCATCACCAGCGATAGAAATCCAATTTATAAGGGGCATGAAAAAAAGTCTGCTTTCTGGTAATTGATTCCTCCTTATTGGATCGTAGTCAACCCCCTCGACAGTTTGACAAAGAAATAGAACCTTTGATCCTGTTTGAGAATTATACATTTGTTCTCCAGTTTTGTCAAAAGCTGGATTACTCCTAGCCGGCATAGAGCACAGCCACTGCCACCATTTCACAACCCACTCACCATATGAAATACCAAGTGGATTTGAATCCACAGGAAAAATATTAATTTGAGAATTCATGTAACTATAAAGGTTGCTGGCTAGAAAAGCATTTCTATAAAATCAAAACGAATAGGTAATTAGAACATAATAGTTAATTGCAATAATTTTCAGAATATTTGATAATTTCCACGATAATGATTATGAAATAGACATTTTGGTAATACTTATCATAATCAAATTAAATAAAAAATTACTTACTAAAATCCAGATGTGTCCAATAAAGCCACAATCACAACTCTTCTCTTTTGGTATCCGTATAATAAACATCGCTAATTGGTTATGCATGCTATCTATCAATTAGAGATACAGATCTTAATAGTACTAAAAAACTCAGCCACATTTAGAGCACATTTTATTTTTGTCCCTCCAAATCCAAAAATTTTGATGATTGATTTTGAATTATCGACCTATGACAAAAAAAGGGATAGATAAAACCATTTCAATGGGGCCAATTTGAAGGCAACATATGAGAGGGGAAAAAGAACCTTCTAATGAATTCATCTAAAACATATTACAATTCTTAGCGTAGAGTTGTAAGACAGTATCCGTACTTTACTTTTCTACACATTTCAATTTAATTCTCCTGTTACCATCAACAGTATAAAAAAATTAATTATGCTTAGCAAAAGAGGACATACTATTGAGGCAGATGAACCTATAATATATTTGTCAGCATGAAATGTACAATGAATGATATGAAACATAACAACAATTTTGTCTAATGGAAAAATGTATTGTTGACTTTATTTTTTTTCACTAATCCTAATGTAAAAAGGTATTAAATAATCGACAATTTATCAGATTACTATCAAACCTTCCTTATTTAATATTAGCCGCCAAAAATGTAATTATATCAATCAAATATAGTTAGGCTATTTTTATTTTATAAGTAACATCTACTACGAAACCCATTGCTCCGGTAGCAGGATTTGGAGGAGTAATGGCATTAAACTGAATTACGTGATCACCTTTTTCTAAAGGTTTAAGAAATACCCAGAAACCATCACCGACCGCAGTTGCATTTCCAGGTGCCTTCCCAAAGATATTACCTAAAGGATACTCGATCTCGAATAACGGTGAAGTTACCCGGTAAATTTCAGGTTCGGAGATTTTCATTCCATTGATTAAGGCTTCCTTTTTAGCAACGTAGTTGTTATCTTGCTTTGCGCATGAGATTATTAAGTCCGATGTTACTGAGCTTAAGAAGTCGCTATCATCACATGATGAGACTATCACAGGGAATAATATGTCCTTTCCGTATGGGATCTCACACATTCTTTCAACAGAATCACCCAAGGTTCCTGCAAGAAACCATACTGGACCATCCTGGTTCATAGCACAAAACATTCCGTTAGAATCTGCTGCAGGGTTTTCTTGTTGAGGACTAGATATCAACCATTGCTGCCATTTAGCAGTCCATTGTGGATAAGATACATTATGGGGGTTTGAATCTTGAGAATAAATTTCAAATCCGAAACTGGATGCAGTCATTAAAGGTATAACAATCATGAGTGCTAACAAACTCAAAATGGGAGCAAATATCAATTACTATCATCCACCATCTTAGTATATAAATTATTACAAGATTTTAATTTGTTTAATCTATTGAAATTTCGATTGGGTTTTGTTGGAATTAATAATGAGAGATTCCCAATACCTTGTCATATTCAGGTCTGAATACTTAACAGCGTGTAGTAGTAATTTTAATACGACTCGAATGCTATACTGACAAACCTAATTTCACAGATAGATTTTTAGCTAACCATTGACTGTTTTCAGATATCCAGTTGAAATCAAGCGTTTTATCCAAGGTCTACAGGAATGAACGTGATGCTCGTGTCAAGGAAAGACTATTGCTAATAATCAGGGTATTATCTGACAAACAGCATATTGAATCTGTAGCATCAGAATTACACAGATCAAGAGCCTGGGCCTATAAATGGTCCAAAAGATACAAAGATGAAGGGACAGAAGGACTAAGGGACAAACCAAGAAGTGGAAAACCTTCTGAAATGTCAAAAGAACAAACAGATAAAATAATAAAGGAACTGTCAAACAGCAACGTAGGATGGGATTTCAGACAGGTAACGGACATAATACAAAAGAGGACTGGTATAAAGTACCATGAAGTACATATTCGAAGACTGCTTCACAAGTGGGGTTTTTCATCCAAGGTTCCACAGAAAAGGTTTGTAAGAACAGCAACCAAAGAAGAGAAAAAAGATTTTAAAGGGCATTAAACACCTTAAATACGCTCAAACACGGTTGGGATTTACTTGTACAAGATGAATTCATCTTTATCCATGACTCTATCACGATAAAAAGAAGAAAATGGATTGTCAGAGAAAAAAGGCCCAAACTACAGTCACCGGTTCCCGTGAGAAAACAATCATGTATGGAGTACTATCTTTAGATGGTAAACAACTATTCAGACAATATGAGGGATTTGATGGTCAATCGTTTATCGTATACATGGAAGAGGTAAGAAAAAAATCAATAAATTTTCTATATTTGTGGACAGGGCGACGCAACTCAACACAGATCAACGATGGTAAAAGAGTATCTGCAAAGAAATACGGACG
This sequence comes from Candidatus Nitrosocosmicus sp., assembly GCA_038200885.1. GTDB lineage: Archaea > Thermoproteota > Nitrososphaeria > Nitrososphaerales > Nitrososphaeraceae > Nitrosocosmicus. The sequence continues at coordinate 1,825 of JBBRRF010000125.1, read as the reverse complement.
TGATAAGGATTGAATACTTTCCCGTTGTTTTACCACTTAAATGCGGTTGAAGAGTGTTGGAGATAGGGTAAGTATAATATCCTGTCAAGAAACAGTTACACTAACTTTTCAGACATTAAACAAGCAATATCAAACTATTACCGAACAAAAAGATTTGATCTGGATATCGAAAAGTATCTTTTTAGGTCTACTGACTAATGTTTGTTAGTATAGGATGAAAAACGGATGCTATTAATTTGTTTAAGAATCGTTTTCTATTTTAGTATGTCTCTTTTTTTGATACTCTTCACTTGCTTGTTCAGCATTTGTTCCTGTCTGACCTTCAGAAGTTATTTGTTGATCACTTGGATCTCTTTTGACTGGCGTGGTTTCTCCAGCATTTAATTTAGCTGGAGTCATTGGTTCTCTATCCTTATTTGTTCCAGCAGTACCCTCTTCGTATTCTTTATCGGTCACGTGGAGACATTATTAACATACTATTTAAAAACTACAACTGCTTTGTTGCCTAATTCAATTTTCCTTTCATATTGTGACATTTTTAGTCAAAGATAATTGTTAACGATTAAGGGATTCGGTATAGCAAGGCATAAAAAGTACTATTGGATGACGATATTCATAATTAGGCAACAAAGCAAACTACAACGAGAAATTTGTTTACATATCCTCGTTTGCTAAATAAAGGACATTGATAGAATAAACCATGATTTAAGGTGACAACTATTTTAAGTCGTTTAAACAAACTTCATTTCATATTTTGTTCTCTTTATTACCAAAGCATTTATAATTATCGATTTGTAGTCATTCATTTACCATCGCTCCAACTCTCAATTCAAATTAGATCATAATAAAAATCATGGGTATCTCACATTCCGTATTTTGAAAATTAATTTCAATTAGTACGATAGTTAATCATATATGAACTGATACTTATTTAAATTCAGCTATAACACAATTTTGAATTTTAACATTAAAAACGCAATCTAGTAATTGGATACATCTTAATATATGTAGGTATCTGCCTAGTTCACCGGTACTCTTCTTAAATTTAAAATTGTTTTTGCATCTTAATAATTTATCAAATCCAAAGCCCAATTCAACCTCAAATGACCACAATGATAATGCTCCGGCCGGGATTTGAACCCGGGATCGTCGCCTTGAGAGGGCGAAATGCTTAGCCGGACTGTGTGGCTACTTTGACTAATAACCTCTACACCACCGGAGCCTACTGCGTTTTTTATTAATCTTGGGGGGTTATTAATATAATACTTTGGTTCTTGTCCATCTGATTCCCCAATACTAGGTTTTGAATGGTAAATATTGCCATTTGGAACTTGATTTAGGCGTTTAATTTCTCTAGGACGCCTCTTTAGCTGCTTATGCTTCTTGAGTCGATTCTTGCTACTTAATTCAGTAGCTAGAGGGGCATTATACCTAGTATTACTGAATTCGGTAGCACACTGTATGCTTTGGTACTGTTCAGGGGCTTTTGAACTCTCGAGGTCTTCATGGGCCGCCATCTTCTTACTATCAGACTCAATGTTTTCAGAATTGATATTACTATATTCAGTAGCTTGATTGTCAGCAATTTGTTGATGTAGCTCATTGTTAGAATTATGATTTTCAGAACTGTTCAGCCTGCCGACTTCCTTAATTCTATACATTAGATCTCTTGCGTAATTAGCACAGGTTAGCATGGTCTTTTGGCCATTATCGATTTCTATAACTAACAGATATTCATTATTCTATAATTTACCAATCCAGATACTATATCTGATATTCTGTCGTATCTTCTTAGCCTGTTTCTGAAAATATCATTCATTATCCT
>JBBRRF010000124.1:0-5440 GCA_038200885.1 Candidatus Nitrosocosmicus sp. | reverse complement strand
TATAGTAATTAAATGGTTAAATGATATTATGTCAAAAAAATTACTCTTAAATAGTTACTTTTAAAACAATGTTTTTTTCTGAATATATCTGTAATTAATTAGAGTTCCTACACGAGTTAATATCCCTTCTATTACCATGTCACTTAAAGAGTGTGATACTGCTGTTTTATCGTAATTATATCCAATTCTCGACAACTCCTGGTGAACCTCTATAAGTAGTCTCTCACTTTCAAAAAATTTCTCATAAAAGATCTTTTCCATCAAACTTCTACACGTATTTCCATTCTTTGCAAGTTCCTTTAATGAAACATTGTTTCTTTTTTGATTCACGTTTTGCAAATTACTGTCTACATCAATTTTAGATTTTAATAAATCAATTTCAGTCTTTAATTTTTCAATTTCACTATTGGTATTTGTACTTGAGAGCGAGGCGATATCTATTCCAGTAAGAACATTCTCCACTACATTCTTAACTTTATCTTCTATACATGTAATTTCGACTTCCCATTCTTTATATTTCAATTTTATCTTTGTCTCCAAAGATAATTTCGATACCGCTTCACTCATGTTTGATATTTATATATACTTCCTGTCTGATAAAGGTGTTGTTGAACAACATGCACATCATGAACAACATTTATTAACATCTTGTTGTTGTTGAACAACATGCACAATCAATTAAATCTTCATGATCTGGAATCAAATATAGAGGATATGAAAAAGTCTTTAATTAACAACTTCAGTAATTCCTACTTTTGTAAGGACTATAGAAATTTAATTGAAAATAAAAAGCTGGTTTTTGTAGATGATGACGAGGGCGTACCCATACAAATTTGGGGAATTTATTCAGAAAGATATGCTAACCTGAAAATAAATGGAATCGAATCAGTGGAAAAGGAAAAGTTAGTTTTTGGTATTGATTCTAGCTGTATTAAGGTTGCAGAAGTCGAGGATGGTGGATTATATGCTGTAAAGGGATCCATCTGTATATCTTTTAAGGGTAAACCTGCTGCTCATTTAAGAATCGGCCCGTTAATTTTTTATCTTAACGAAGAAGCTCTTAAGAATCTTCGACTTGAGCACAATGTATCCAAACTAATACTCTTTAATGATGATTATGCAAAAAAATTTTTGAGAGTAAACATAGAAAGGTATATTCAGTTTTGGCTATCAAAATTGGTTTCAAACTCTATAATACTCATTGATGGTTCATTGAAATCTTCAATATTTGAGAATCATTTTTATGATATTTCAAAAACCATAGAAAATTCTGTTATCAACAAAAATTCATTAATTGGAATAAGCAAAAACTCCAAAATAAAGACACTAAAGTATTTGTCATATCCTTTGATAAGGTCTAAAGTTTGTTCCTATGTTGATATAAACCTGGTCATTCGAAGCTTGATATCTAGGATACATGGGGAACATCTTCTAGTAAAGTTGTCTAACAATCAATACTCAAACATACTAAGGGCCGATGTATTATCATATAATAACGATGTGAGTGGTACTTTAGGAACATTACTATATAACGAATTAATTCATTTTGGTTATCCAAGCACTCTCCAACTCTCACATCATGTCTCTGTTTTTTCAAATACTGACTTGGCAAGTGTGAAGAGTTTCATAAAGTCTAATTATGCTGTTAGAGAAATTTCTCATGAGAATGCTAGATCATCCGTTTTAGGGACTGCCTGGAGATGAAAATTCTATCAAAAACAGGTGATGAAATTCTCTTACTTGCGGTAACAAATGATTTTGCAAATAAGGGTGACTACTTTGTTATTGAAGATTTTAACAATAATAAGAAACTACTTGTTCAATTCTATGACGAAGAGTATTTTTCATCATCGTCCCTTGTAGAGGAGATAATAAAGGATGAAGTGATTTCTAAATTTAGTACTGAAAATATTTTTGATCCATTGGAGATTACCAATCTGTCTCAAACAATACGGGATGTCAGGATCTTTAAGACTAAAATAAGGGCTTCTATTGATAACGACAATCAAATATCGACCGATGTAGACTGGGTACCATCAAGAGTAAACTCCAAGATTGTCAAAATTGGTTTAAACGAGATAAAGGCTTTATTAAAGAAAAACATGCAATATCCAATTTCCTTAGGTAGATGCGGATCTGATAATCAAAACTTTGAAATTTTTGCTGAAGATCTAGATGGCAAGTTAAATATAATCACGGGCAAGAAAGAAACCGGTAAATCTCATCTTTCAAAAATATTGATCAACTCTCTCATACAATATGGAGCCTATGTAATAGTATTTGATTTAAATAATGAGTATAGTGGGCTATCCTGCAATGTTGATGGGACGCCCTCATCTATCAGTGATAAGCTTCTTTTGTTAAATCCTGGAAGAGAATTGAAATTCAATTTAACATATTTTGGAAAACCTTCTATTTCTAATATGTTAAAAAATGCATTAGATATGCCTTCTGCTTCACTAAGAGAATTTTTTAGAATATGGGATTCGTTAGAAAATAAAAAAATACTTAGTCTATTTGAGCTTGGTAAAGCTTTTGGAACTTGGACTATTAATGAATTGGTTAGGGATGCACTATTATCCCGATTCCACACGATTAATTCCTCTCGACTGTTTTCTTCCAATAGTGTTTACGAAAGAGGGTTTCAATTTGAGGATGTAATAAAAACAAAACCAAAGGGCGCTGCTATGATAGTGAATATGAGCCGCATTTCTCCTGTAGTAAGACGAATGATTGTTGAGCTAGTGATGAACAAATTAATTGAATTATTAGAAAAATCCCTAATTCCACCAATTTTTATATTTGCTGAAGAAGCTCAACTATATATTCGTGATACATATTGGGAAGATCTAATAACCAGAATGAGACATTTTGGAATTTATTCTACATTTATTACAAATCAACCAGATGCTATAAATGATACCATATATAGACAGGTTGATAATATTTTTTTATTCAATTTTACAAACGATTCTGATCTAGAAAAAATTTCAAAGGTGTCGTTGGTAGACTCCTCAACTATCAAGTCCTTGGTCAAGACACTTTCACATAGAAATTGTTTGGCAATCGGAAAGGCCGTATCAAATTTGCCAATGGTGATTAAAATTAATCCAGTTGATATGTTGACTCTGGGAGAAACAAAAAAATTTTTCAAATAACCGGATTACCTTCAATCGATAATATGAATTCGTTTTCAGAGATTTTCTCAAAATGATACTCTATAGAATTGAGCATTCTAATCACTTCCAAATTTGTTAATAGGTGTGTCGTTATTTTTGATACTTTGTACCTGGATTTCCCATCAACAAAGCTTAATGGCAAGACTAGCATATCCGCTAAATGTTGATCAATGCATGCGCGAAATTCATAATCGTCTATGAATTTCTTTGCAGCTCTATTACCTATTACTTCTGCTTTGACGCCCCTTTCGCCGATGGAATCGGCCCCCAAATATATACCTGATTCTGAAGTAGTGTATACTAGAATTGAAGATCCTGGACTCTCTGAATTTTCTAAGATAGATTTGTGCTTAGAGTATCTTATGCCTTTTTTCTCCAAAGTTGCTATTGCACTTCCAATTTGTCTCTCTGGAATGTGTTTTGGCAACCTTGCTGCTATGCTTATTATGTTTGGTTCAACTTCTTTGAAATTACAAAACTCTATTGGATGAAGATCGGTGGCTTTTCTTATTTTGATTTCGACAACCCCTTGTCCTCTGGGATAAAATCCTCTTTTTAGGACATTTATGTCAAATACGATTCCAATTTTAGAATATGCATCTCTTAATACATATTTTATGTAATCTATGGTTGGACTAAATTTTACATCGGTTCCGCCTGACAATCTAATTACCAAGTCTTTTTGAGAAATTGCTATTGTTGGAATTAATGTTTGTAATAGTAGTGGTATACTGCCTGCACTTCCAATGTCTGCAATTATGGCATCATTTACAGGTTTATCATATTCCTCTAGTCTACTATCTTTAGATGCTTCAAACCTGATCCATTCCGAACCCAAACTTACATTTTCGGTATGTATGTTAAATATTCTTGAAAGTAGCTGAATTGTTAAGACATGCTGATGCTTCAAACCAGGATCCTTTCTATTTGATCTTATATTTGTCACTTTTATTGGCTTCCCGATTATTGTTGAAATAGTTATTGCACTTCTAAGAATCTGTCCACCTCCTTCGCCAGTTGAACCATCTACTAATAACATTTACAACTATTTCCTCAAAACTCTGACCAGTCTGACTTAATGATGATATTCTGTGGTGACATGTGATTTTGTTAAATTGTATAAATTCTTTACCCTGTCTACCCCCTCGATTTCATTGATCAGTTTTATCGTGGGTGTGGGTACCAACTCTTCCCAGTTCTTGTCACTTGCAATCCTGTGCCTTACTTCTGTGGCAGACAAGACTTCTCTACTAATTAAGTCTGGATGTATAATTTCAACTCCCCTTTCCTTGTATAGCATACCAGTAAAGAGATCGTTCGTAAATACAGTATTATATCTAGGAACTAATAGATCCATGTAATATGTCCAAAGTAAGTGTACTCCCACGTCTGGAACTGGGATAAGAATGATTTTATCACGTTTTTCTTTTATTTCAGTGGTTATGTTTTCTCTAATTATTTCTATTCTTTCTCCAGCAGTGAAAGGATTTCTTAATTCAAAACTTTTGTCCGAGCTTCCCACAGCAATTATCAACTCATCTACCTTATCGCTACACCATTTGAGCGAGTATAAATGCCCTTTATGGAATGGTTGAAATCTCCCAATGTATAATCCTCTTTTCAATAATTTTTTTATATTCTTTTTGATTAAAAATATATCTACACTACTCGTAAACTTGTAGTACGATATTGCAATATTTTATTGATTAAAAAAGTTATTATAATTTAACTGCTAAAAAATTCTAGTTTTGTCTTATAGTAGATTTGGACGCGAAGCAGAATATGCCGCGGGTTCGTGTCTTACTAACTATGGTTGGGCCGTATTTTTTTCAAAGGGTAGTAGAGGACCAGCTGACATTGTAGCCAGCCGGGACAATAACTTCTTGTTGATCCAAGTAAAATCTAGCACAAAAATACCAAAGATTCGTGGAGCTGAAATACGTAATCTTATACAAATGTCTGAAAAAATAAGTAACAGCTATCCATTGCTCTCGTTTGTTCATCCCAATATAGAATGTAATGTTAACAACAATTCAATTATTTTTGGAAGCTATTTGATAAATTTCTTCATATTACCTCAATGGGAAAGCGTTGATTTTCTAAAATAAAAATAAAATGGTTAACACTTTCAACGGCTCTGTAAAGTTAAGATCTAATGTTGTTATGATGATATCCATATCTTAATCCATTGTTTGATATGCTCGTTTGCAGTTTTGTTTTCGACATGGAAAATAATCGTCAAAATTCTCCGTTCTATCCTT
>JBBRRF010000123.1:0-5468 GCA_038200885.1 Candidatus Nitrosocosmicus sp. | reverse complement strand
TCTTCTGCAATAAAAAATGAATGATCATCACCCGGAAATTTACCATTTTTTACGTCTGAAATATAATTTTTCATCGCACCCAATATTAAAGGAAAAGACTCCAAGTATCGCTTTACAAATTTTGGTTTAAACTTATTATAGGATCCGACTAGATCATGAAATACCAAAACTTGACCATCACATCCGCTACCTGAACCTATCCCAATCGTTGGAATAGTGAGAGATCGGGAGATTTGTTCAGCCACTTGACTGGTCACTAGTTCTAGTACTAAACTAAAAGCTCCAGCTTTTTCTAATTCTATTGCTTGTTGGTGCAATGAGATTGCAGAATCGGCAGTCCTGCCTTGCACCTTGTAACCCTCCCATAGTAATGAGGTCTGAGGCTTTAATCCGATATGCCCCATAACCGGGATTCCATATTCCGTAAGTTTCTTTATAAGAGGAACAACTTCAACACCGCCCTCAATTTTTACAGCATGACAACCCAATTTAATAAATTTTGTAGCATTTAAAAAAGCCAATGACTGATCAAATTGGTAGGACCCAAATGGCATATCAGCAATGATTACAGTATGGTTTGATCCATTAATAACACCTCTGCAATAGACCATCATTTCTTCCATAGTAACAGAAATTGTACTGGGGTATCCCAGCATAACCATACCAGCACTGTCACCAACAAGTAATATATCAACTCCGGATTCATCACATATCCTTGAAGTTGTGTAATCATAAGCAGTTACGACAGTGATCTTTTCACATTTTATCTTTTTTTGTCGTAAATCGCTGATGTTTGGAATCAGATTTAGTCATAACTCCCAATGTAATAGTCTAAAAAACCCAGTAGAATGAATACCTGGATCATTTTTATTGAAAGGGAACCCGTTCAGATTTCATTGCTTCAAGTGCCCTTTTTAGGCCATCCAAATTATCAAAGCTCTCTATAAGATCCTTCAGGTCATTTTCATTAGAATGTTTTCTATGATATTCCACGCATTCGATAAGTTGGGGAATTACCCTTACAATATTATCGACAATTGTTATATCCGATGACAATGCAGTTCTTGAAAGTGGGTTCAAATCCACAGTGACGACCTTCTTATTCATCCGTTTTAAGGCCATGGTTCTATCACCATCCTCTAGAGGTACAAAGACAACGTCAGCTTTAGATATTCCATCCCTGTCGACAAGTCTTCTGTTGCTCTCTAGTTCAGGAATGCTCACAAGATTTTTTGGGTCAATACCAAATATTCTTGTCAATCCATATTTTTTGAATTCTTCTGATATCAACTTTTCCCTCGCTTTTGTATAGTAAAAAAGATTTATTTCAACAGCTGAATTTTTTAGAGATCTATTTAACCCACATATCTGGTCTACGCATAAAGCCGTCACGTTACCATTTATAGAAATTACCGGATATCTAGCAAGTAATAACGTGGCAGAAGCAACATTTATGGCAACTTTAGCGGATTCTGTTGTGCATTCCCCTAGCAAATAGTCAAAGCATTCCCCTCTCCCGTGAGCGATTAGACCCTCTGATGCTACCAACCCCCGCTTGAAACCTGTTACCAGTTTTTCTCTTGCTAACAACGATAAATACCTTGGATGACTCTCATGTAATTCTATTTTCCTTGCCATACTTAGTCATTTCTTCTAATCAATCTGGCACCCAAATTATCAACGCCACACACTAGTAATTGGCCCTTAAATTGTCCTAGTAATTTCACAATTCTAGGTAACTTTTCTCTTTTGGTCAGAGTAAATAAAGTATGCCCAAAGAGTGCCACACTAGCCTTAATGCCTTCTGCCTGCAGAAGGCTTAGGGGGTTTTGACATTTGCCCTTATCCAAATGATATTCACGAGCAAATTGATAAGACATCTCGAGAAATGATTCCACATTTTGATCTTGATGTAAATCATTTACCATTTTTCTACCCAAAAGATTCAAAGAATGTTTATTCTCATTTGTAACAGACTCATCCAACCACAGTTCTGTTTTAATTGGTTCAAGGCATAAAACGATAACGCACCAGTCTGTTGACAATTCAGATTTGATAACTCGGCCAATGCCAGGTCCGCCAACCCTCAATCGCAGCTCAAAACCGCCTGTAAATTCCGATATCACTGTTCCCAGTCCAGTTCTACAAGCTATTTCAGCGTTGTGTGCTATTTGAGCTGCTTGGACGTTGGTTAAGTTGGTCTTTAATGCCTCATTAAGGGCATAAGAAAGACTTAGAGCGGCTGAGCCACTGGATCCCAACCCATACCCAATAGGTAAATCAGATTCATGTTCAATTGAAAGATAAACAGGCTCACGGATTACCCGCATATAAGACGCTATGACAAAATTTGATACCTTAAGCTCAAAATTAGGGATCCCGTTTAGTCTTATTTCATAGTTCTTTTCATTTGAAGAAAATACTTTAACGGTAGATGTAATTCCTTTATCAATGCTAAAACCAGCACCCATAGATCCAAGAAATTTTGGATCTATTGTGGAAATATGTGAGTCCGGTGTGGAAAAGAAACCAGTAATGTGACCAGGACTATACGCCTTTGCCACTGCCACAGGTACTTGAGTAACTAAAACCACTACACCCTATTAATATCAAAAGTAAATATAAAAATATAGTATAATTTATTTATATTCATATATACAAATTATGACAATATATACTCGAATATTACAACAAATCGGCAGTAGTATTCTTATATCGCTTCCAAATGATTGGATAAAGAAAAATTCACTAGGTAAGGGAAACAGCCTAACCATAGAAACTAATATTGACAACACCGTTTCAATTTATAATAATTATCAAGACGAAGAAATAAAGATAGAATTTGAATATGGTCAGGAAAATGGCAACCAACAATCAAAAAATGACGCTGCTGAGCAGGTGGAAATTAAAGATAAATTAATCAAAATCCTTCTAAACAAAATTTTTGGCGCTTATCTGTTGGGGTATAATATGATAAACATACATTCGAAGAATCAAATATTATTTGAAGACAGTGAAACAATAAAAAGGGCTACTAGAAAATTAATTGGACTAGAAATTGTAGATGAGAATAGCTATAACATACATCTTCAATTCTTAATTGATGCTAAAACTTTAAACATTGAAAAAATACTGAGTATGATGAATTCAATCATAACTGGAATGTTCAAGGAAACGATTCGTTCACTTAGCGAAGGTTTTGGAAGAGATCTAAAGAAGAAAATTGACAGTCGAGATGATGAAATAGACAGACAATATTTCCTTCTAGTCAGAGTAATAAGAACAGCTATTATGAACAAGAAACTTGCGAGCAACCTGAATCTAAGCAATATAGATATGCTTGATTACAGGATAGCAGCTAATTATCTAGAAAATGCGGGAGATTTAATAGCAGAATTAGTATCCTACCTATCTGAACTTAAGGAAAAAAAGCAGATCGCCGACTTGATTAGAAAAACTGGGCATTCACTGGAAGAAATGCAGCACTATTCCATCGAGGCATTTACAAGTACAAGCAGGGATAAGGCATTTAAGGTAAATGAAAACTATGAAGAATTTAAGGAATCAATTTCTGAATTAAAAAAGCATATAACATCTGATAAGGAGATCGTGATAAACGATACATATTCTATTGCAATGATAAACAGTATCTCTTGCCTTGATAAGATTGCTAAATGTTGGATAGATATTACTGATCTAGCAAAACCAACCTATATGCTAAAATAAGTTTAAAAATCAATGTGGATATTGGATTAGTGAAAATAAACCAAATCTAGTCTATCGTTCCTTTTTTCCGTCGATAAAATCAATGAAATTAGATTTCGCGGTTGAGTATGGCATTTGAACTGGAGGGTGTTTAAAACAATAAGCAGAGATACTCTCTAAAGGTCCAGAAATATTTCTATCAAGTGCGATTTTGGCGCCTCTTATTGCATCAATCATCACACCTGAACTGTTATATGCATCCGGGACACGTAGTTTCACATCCAATTCTAATGGCACCTTTCCAAAAAATCTACCTTTCATGTAAATATAGCAAACTTTATCGTTATGAAGAAAATTAACGTAATCAGATGGACCTATCCTCATCGGCACGTCATATGGAATCATAGCCTGTACCGCTGAAGTTTTGCTAACTCGCTTGTCTTCCAATCGTTCTTCATCTAACATGTTGTAGAAATCCATATCCCCACCAATATTCAATTGATATGTCTCATCTATCGATACTCCTCTGTCCACCCACAACTTTGCCAAAGTCTTATGAACTACAGTAGCTCCTAATTGGCTCATTATATCATCTCCCGCACAAGGAACATTTTTTTCCACGAAGCGTTTTTGCCAAACAGAATCTGACGATATGAAAACTGGGATTGCATTAATAAAACAAACACCTGCGTCTAGGCATTTTTCGGCATAATATCTGCTAGCCTCTCTACTACCCACAGGCAAATAATTGATTAAAATATCAGTGTGAGTTTCTTTAAGTGCATCGTAAACATCGACATGTGTCTCACTGGAAAGTTTTACTACTTCTGAAAAATGCCTCCCTGCACCATCTAGCACGTTACCCTTTTGAACTTTGATTTCAGTAGGAGGAACATCAACAATTTGCAGGGCATTGTTTGGTGGTGAGAGGATAGCTTCAGACAGATCCTTTCCTACTTTTGATTCGGCAACATCAAACGCAGCAACAAAATTAATATGACTTGGCTCATAGCCACCAAGGTTAAATGAAGTAAGACCGACAGAATCTTTAGACGATGAATTAGAATTATAATAGTGAATTCCCTGAACGAGAGCAGAAGCGCAATTTCCTACGCCGGCAATTGCAACATTTATTTTTTTACCCATGGTTGTGATCTCTATCATACACAATTTTAATATAACCTTTACAACTTAGAATGCTGGTCAAAAGACAACAACACGATACTATAATTAATGAGAAAGTGTCTGCATTTAGAGGGGATCCTGATAAATGGATTGAAAAATATATTAAATATTTTTTTATCTATGAGAATATCAGGCTAAAAAGAAAAGATTTAGTGATTCTAGTGACATGGGAAACCGGCAGTATGTCTTATATCATGAGTAAATTCATGAAGCCACATTGTGTCAAAAGCTTCACTTCCTTGTACCATACTAAAAAGATGTCCTTGGTCATATCCTACTATATAAATACTAAAAATTGCTATGACGGCTAAGATACCAATTGCTAGTTTTGGTACATTGTCACTATTCATAACTCTAAGCTCTGGGTACAAACTCATAATTTTACCATTTGTCCTTATTATATAAATGATTGTGTAAATTGGGCTCGGTTAACTTAGGCATTTGAAAAAGAGCAAAGTTGAGTTGTCACTGGACTAAATGAGATAATACCGACAAGATTCCTTGTATTTTGAGCATGATTTATGACCTTTTGTTCCGAAATGGTTCATCTTAATCGATATGAAATATTGAGAAGTATT
>JBBRRF010000122.1:0-5513 GCA_038200885.1 Candidatus Nitrosocosmicus sp. | reverse complement strand
TATTCCCTAAAGTGTCTCGATTGCTAAGAGAACAGAACGTTCACGACATATTATTAGTGGGAGGAGGGGTAATACCTGAATCAGATAAGAGCCAATTGGAGAAGGCTGGTATAACAGGGAATTTTGGACCAGGTACATCTCTCGATAAAATTATTGAGCATATTGAAAAAAATGTAAAAAGGAATTGATCTATTTGTAACTATGAAGATGGATTTAGATCATTAATCCACCTTCTCTTGCGGCCACATCATTCTCCTTAAATCCTTACCTACTCTTTCAATTTCATGGTTCTCCAACTCCTGTAACATCACACTAAAGGCCGATTTTTTATCCCTTTTATAGTTGTTAACCCACTCGGTTGCAAACTGTCCTGATTGGATCTCTGCTAATACATCCTTCATTTTTGCTTTAGAGTCTCCGTCAATGACACGCTTACCTCTGGTTAGCCCGCCATATCTTGCCGTTTCACTGACTCTATTATACATACCAGTAATCCCATACTTTTGAATTAAATCTACAATTAATTTTAGTTCGTGCAAGCATTCGAAATAGGCTATTTCTGGTTGATAACCTGCTTCTACTAGTGTTTCAAATGACTTGAGGATCATCTGGTGTACCCCACCGCACAAATCGACTTGTTCCCCAAACCAATCTGTTTCTACTTCTTCTTTAAATGTGGTTTCTAAAACTCCTGGCTTTGTGCTCCCAATTGATTTTGCTAGTGCAAGTGTTTTTTCCCATGCTTTTTTTGTATAATCTTGATGCACAGCAACAAGTGAGGGTGTCCCAAATCCATCTAGAAACAATTCGCGTACTCTTTGACCTGGTCCTTTTGGTGCAATCATTATGACATCAATATTTTTAGGAGGATCGATCCACCTCCAATGTATAGCGGCGCCATGTGAAAAGCTGATCGTCTTATTTTCTTTCAAATACGGATCGATTTCGCTCTTAAAAGTTTCCTCTTGCTCCATATCTGGAATTAGTATATGAATAATATCAGACTCTTTAACTGCATCACTAACGCTTTTTACTTTGTGATTATCATTCTGAGCTTTTGTCCACGTATTCCCGTTTGGGCGTAATCCAACACAAACGTCTAGACCTGAATCTTTCATATTAGAAGCCTGTGCTGCGCCTTGAATACCGTAACCAACGACTGCGATCTTTAGATTTTTTAATGGATCTAAAGAGACTTCATTGTCAAGCCATCTCCTTATTGTCATGAATTAAAATGAAAATGAAATCATATATGTTCTTATGGATCCAGATTTATCCGTTAAATAATTTAATTATTTAAAAACCGGTAAAGTAGATCATAAGAATAATCAATATCGATTTGATTCTTGATATTTTTTCTTGTATTAACAACAAGGTTTTGCAAGTATGCTTCGTCTTTTTGTTCTACTTTCTTTGCTACCCTCTCGTAAATCTTGCCGTACTTCTTAATTATTTCAATTGATTTGTCGCTTCCTAGAAATAGATTCAAGAAAAGTGGTGCGTCGTCGGTTAATATACTCTCACTCAGTAACGATTGAATTCTGAATGAGCTACCCGATAACTGTTTTAATAGTTTTAACAAATCTTTTTCGTTTTTCAGTGTTTTGTTAGTTGAAATTTCAATCAAAAGTTTCGAGAAAACAAGATTAATAAAGTAAATTAGACTTATAAGAACAGCAACGAGAGTATCGTGCTTTTCTGGTGTATCAATTAAGAATCTTTTAAATTTTGGAAATAACCTACCCAAGATTCTTGATTCTCTACTGATAGCAGATAAACCAAGTGGCACATGCATTATTATGTTCTTTGAGGAACTAACTTGAGCCCCTGGTCCAAACATTGGATGGATACAAAGAAATTTCAAATAGCTGTATTTCCGTGAGATATTTGATATATAGTTATGAATAGGATTTTTTACAGAAGTTATTTCAATGGTAGTTGTTCCTGGTCTTAACCTCATCGTATATCTATCAAGGATCTTAAGTGTTTCCTTGATAGGAGTACACAAAATGATTATATTTGAATCTTCAACAAACTTAGTGATACTCTTGGAAGTATACACGTTTATGGGTTCTGACGTATTGAAGTATTCAATCTTATTAGTGTCAACTAGAAAGATCTTTTCCACCTTGAACGTTTTTTTGCTTAAATTTCGATCTTCAGATTGCTCATTACGTAAATTAATAAAATAATCAAAAAACCATTTTCCCATTCTTCCTGCCGCTCCAACAATTAAAATGTTTGACATTTTAGTTATTTCAGTTCAAAGAGGACATTATTGTCAATACAGTAATGGTTAGAGTTTATTGACCAGCTCATGAATAATTTCCAAACCTTCGATCATTTTCTTTTCCTCTAAACAGGTAGATAATCTTACGTAATCAGAATAATTTGATCCGAATCCACTTCCTGGTGCTACCGCAACTCCATGATTTAATAATCGCTCTACTAGTTTTAAGTCAGTTAAATTCAATTCATGGTCGATCCTTGCAAAAACATACATTGCTCCTTCGGGAAAAGTGAATTCGAATGGTAATTTTTTCAAATATTTGCACATTATTTCTAAACGCTTCTTCATTATCTTGTTGTTTATCTCTGGATCAAAATCCAGCGCTAGCAATGCGCAAAATTGCATTGGTTCTGCTACGGATGTTAAAGCCAATGCTTGTATTTTTATAAGCTTGTTGATTAATTGGTTATCTCTAGAATATACAAAGCCGACCCTAAATCCAGTCATTGCGAACGTTTTTGAAAACGAACCGACTAATATTGATTTGTCGTAGTCAAAATTTACAACGCTGCGAAACGGTTCGTAGGCGTAATTAGAATAGACTTCATCACTGAGTAAATAAATTTCTTTTTTGCGAGCTAAATCCATTATTTTGTCGTAGGATTTTTTACTCAGGATTTTGCCTGTCGGATTATTAGGATAATTTAAACAAATTATTTTTGTATTAATATTAATTTGATATTCTATATCAGAAATATCAGGTTCCCAATTTTGTTCCAAATTAGTCTTTACTATCCTATTTTTAACGCCTAGGTAATTAGCACAATCATTGCATGCCGGCCAAGCCGGTTCAATTGTAATTATTTCATCCCCTGGTCTCAATAGTGCAGAAAATGCACAAAATATCCCAAACCTGCCTCCCGGGGTAATAATTATTTTGTCAGGACTTAATGGTTCAAAAATATCAAAACCGTTTTTAGCTGAAAAATTAGAAATATGATTTGACAAACCAATCCGCAAATCTTTTATACCAGCAGTCTGAGTATAATGAAACTTGCGCATTTCATAAATCTTGGTTAATTCATCCTTGACTTCTACGGGAGGTAGAAAATCAGGTTCTCCTACTTCCAAGTGTATTATTCTATGTCCTTGTAACTCTAGAGTTTTTGCTGCATTAAAGACATCTAAATGAGATTTAATTTCAAAATTGTAAACATTATCTTGATACTTCAAATGAGTGGACTGAGAGGTCTGAACCTGAGAATTGGTTAAATGATTACTTTTTTCTTGTCCAACTTTTATCTTAGTTTTTTCCAAATTCTGGATTCTGATTGATTCGTTGATTAACATGTTAACAATCCTTCCAGAAAATTCTGGATCTAAATTTAAATATCTCGAGTCACTAAACAAAAAACTCTTGATCCCTAATTCCACCTTATCGTCGATAATATCAAGATCCAAATTAGTCTTTATCGTCCCAATTTTTCTTGCAATTTCCATCCTTTGATTGATAAGCTCCATAATCTGGTTTGTAATTTCTTTCATATCATTTCTTAAGGTATTAACTTCTTCTATCGACATTTTCGAATCCCTAATGAATTACTCTTGGTATCAGATTAGATTTAAAGCAACAATCAAGCAATATGATGGCAGCGATGCTATCTACTACAGGTGGCGCCCTGGGAACTACGCATGGATCATGTCTACCTGTTACAATCAATTGAGATTCAGTCATATCCTTCAAATTTACAGTATTCTGGGGTCGTGATATAGAGGCAGCGGGTTTGAATGCAACCCTAAATACTATTGGCATCCCATCCGTAATCCCGCCTAATATACCGCCAGATTTGTTTGTTTTGGTAATAATTTTACCAGTGGATTTATCTATTACAAATGAATCATTATTTTCAGAACCCTTCATCGTTGAACCGCTAAATCCAGATCCAAATTCAAGTCCTTTTACCGCAGGAATGCTAAAAATGCCTCTTGATATCTCAGATTCTATTGACTCAAAAATCGGCTCTCCTAATCCTACTGGCACGCCTCGTACTATGCATTCAATAATACCTCCCAATGAATCACCTTCTCTTCTAGCAGACAATATCAAATCCTTCATTCTCCCAGCTGCTTCCTGGTCAGGACAACGGACATCGTTCAAATATCTGTTTTTAGAAAGTGTATCAAAGGGTATTTCAGCAGATTCCATAGTTAGATCCCCAATTGATTTTGTGTAGCTGATAATTTCAATATTTAAATAATTCTTTAATATTTTCAAGGCTACCGCCCCGCCCATCACTATAGTCGCCGTCAATCTGCCTGAAAATCGTCCGCTCCCCCTAAAGTCATTAAATCCACTATATTTTATAGAAGCCGTATAGTCAGCGTGGCCAGGCCTAGGTTTTGACATGAATTCATCATATGAACGAGAATCAGAATCCTTGTTCCAAATAATCATGCAAATGGGGGCACCAGTCGTGAACCCGTTAAAAACACCTGAAAGTATTTCGACTGTATCAGTTTCTTTTCTTTGAGTGGTTATGATTGATTGTCCCGGCTTCCTTAAATCAAGTAATGGCTGAATATCTGCCTCAGATAGACGTAGTCCTGCTGGACAGCCATCTATGATAGCTCCTATGCATCTGCCATGACTTTCACCAAAACTTGACACAGTAAAGTGATTCCCAAGTGTATTTGAAGGCATGAATAAATTTTTAGTTGTAATTCTGATATATTATTATTTTTAATATTTATCCTACAGCTGATAAATCATTCTTGTTTACTCTCAAAGCATCCTCGATAATTTCAAGTTGACAAATACTCAATTTGAGCTCCAATTCCTTTCAATTCACTTATAAAATTTGGAAATGATACATCAACTGAATCTGCGCTATCAATAATTGAGTGCTCTGTAGATAGACCAGCTATCGTAAAAGCCATAAAAAGTCTGTGATCGTCAAAAGAATTGATTACCGCACTATTTAATTTATCTGGGGGGTTGATAATGATTGAATCGTTATCTTCTGTTATTTGAGCTCCAAATTTTGTTAGTTGTGAGGAAATATTAGAAACCCTGTCAGTTTCTTTATATCTTGCATGCGATACACCAGTTATTGTTGTCTTATTCTTAGCCTTTAGTGACAAAATTGCTACTACCGGAAGTAAATCAGGAGTCCCAACCAAATTAAAATCCCCACCAACCATTTTGGTCGATCCATCTATTTTAGCTACTCCTTTGTTCCTGTCGACCTCAATTCTGCCTCCCATTACTTTGATAATGTTGATT
>JBBRRF010000121.1:0-5522 GCA_038200885.1 Candidatus Nitrosocosmicus sp. | reverse complement strand
CTGCTGTATAAGTGAGCCACATTATCAAGTGAGCTCTGATAGATGTTTGCAGCCTTATCACCGAGTGTTGTAGTGGATATCATTTGTATCATGAAAAAAAGGAGGTGAAAAAAAATAGAATCAATAACAAGAATAAATCAACGACATAATAAGGATTACATAAAGGAGATTAGTAATAATGAGAACAAAAGAGAAACCAATGCTCGTTACTATGTTTCTATCGATATAGGAAAAAAGAATTGTGTAGTCTGTATAACAGACAAAGATGGTCTGATAATAGAAGAAACGAAATACGGCAATACATTATAAGAAGTATATGGCTTCGCTCAACATATAGACCAACAATACGATAGTAGTAACTGTATTGCAGTAGTAGAATCCACAGCCAACATGTGGATAAAGACATACAAAGCACGGGAACAAAATAATATACATACGAAACTAGCCAATCCATTTAAAACAAGGGTAATAGCCGAAGCCAGAATAAAGACAGATAAACTTGATGCCCGCATACTGTGTCATTTACTGAGATCCAACTTGATACCTGAATCATACGTTGCGCCTGATAGCATAAGAGAGGATAGATCCATTCTACGATTGAGGATTAACCTTGTACAGGATAGAACAAGGGTAGTAAACAGAATACATTCATTGCTTGACAAGTATGATGCCCATTATGATGGTAGTCACTTGGTTGGTAAAAAGGGCTTAACCTGGCTCAAGAGCTTGAAACTGGAGGGTAATGATCAGATACAGTTAAACAACTACATCAACAACATCGAATTTCTAAACAACGAGATAACCCAAATCGATAAAAAGGTATCATCACAGGCAGTAAAGAATGAAGATGTAAAAATATTGATGAGTATGACAGGTATTGACTACTTTTCAGCCATGTTAATAACATCTGAGATAGGAGATATAACAAGATTCAGTGATCCAAACAAATTGGTTTCATGGGCGGGGCTATGTCCGACTGTACATCAATCAGGAAACTCATTGTACATGGGAAGGATGAAAGATGGAAACAAAAAAGATACGCTGGATAATGATTCAAGCTGCAAATACAGCAGTTAGAACAGATTATAGAATGAAGAAATACTATGCAAAGATTGTAAAAAAACATGGACACAGTATTGCTATAACCCATGTGGCAAACAAGATGATAAGGATAATGTGATATATGCTAAAGAATAAAGAAAACTACAAGGATGGAAAACCTGAAACATACCATAGAAAGCTTAAGAGGATCAATAGGTAGACAAACAATGATACATCAAGTATCAAATAGGTAGATGATAAGGCAGTAAATAATACAGCGGTAGTGGTAATAACAGGTAGTTTACAAAATAGACTTTTACATAGATGCATAATTAAGAATATCGTCATTCAATAGTACTTTTTATGCCATACAATACCGAACCCGTTAATCGTTAACAATTATCTTTGACTAAAAATGTCAGAAAATGAAAGGAAAATTGAATTAGGCAACAAAGCATTGCACCATGTATCTTAAGCAAGAATTACTTGTAATTACAATACGTCTATTTTTCTATGGTAATCCATTAAAATTGACCTGAGCGGTTATGAGATTACTATCTACTAATGAAGATAAAATTGATCATATTTGCATAATTAGGTAATCATGCTATATGATAAAATGAAATAAAAGTATGAACAAGGATGTTATTTAATTTTGTTGAGCTCATTTATTTTATCATTAACGAGATTAAACCCTCTCTGCCAGAAATCTTCTTTAGAGATGTCAATGCCCTCATTTAGTAGTAAATCTTCTGGTTTTTTCGAGCCTCCAGATGACAGGATCCTAATGTATTTGGGTATGAATTCATTACCCTCATTCTTAAATTGTTGGTATAACGACATTACTAGCAAATTTCCAAATGAATACGCGTAGCAATAGAAAGGTGAATGATAAAAATGAGGGATGTACAACCATTCGTATTTAAAATCATCAGATACTTTTAATGAATTTCCAAATTGTTCTCTTAAATTGTCCATGTAAATTTCTGATAATTCGTCAATATTTGTAGCACTGTTTTTCCCGATCGTTTCATGAGCTGAAATCTCAAAAATTGTAAAATATGCTTGTCTCATAATCGTCGCATAAAAGTCATCAATTTGTTCTGCTAGCATGATTTTCCTATCTTTTTTCTTGACCTGATCCAAAAGCCGATCGTTAAGTATCATCTCTCCAAATACTGATGCAGTTTCTGCTAGTGGTAATGAAGGATGCTGCACGCTAATTGGTTTATCCGCTGCAAGAACACTGTGAATTGCATGCCCAAATTCATGCGCCATAGTTGAAATGTCTCTTAAAGTACCGTCAAAATTCAAGAGTACAAAAGGGTCGACTTTGGGACTTATTGTTGAACAGAAAGCTCCACCTTGTTTATTGTCCTGAAGTTTTGAGTGAATATGTTTTTTAGTAACCAAATTTTGTACTATTGTCTTAAACTCTGGATGAAAATCATCAAAAGCATCCAAAACCATCTTAAGAGCCTCTCCAAAAGTAATTTTCCCCTGATCTTGCGTTTTCAAAGGAGCATAAAGATGATATCTCTCTAGTTTCTTAACCTTCAATATTTTTGCCTTTTCCCTGAAATACTGGTGAAAGACTTTAGAGTTAGATCTACATACATTAAGAAGTGAACCGATTGTCTCGTCGCTAATATTGTTTGATAGGTTTCTTACAGAAATTGGTGTCGGAAAGCCTCGAAGTAAGACGTATTCATTATTCCAGTTTAAAATTCGGTTGATGTAAATCTCGCCTAAGACTCCGCTATTTTTCTTATACTTTGACAACAACGATCTATAGGCAGCAACTCTTTCAGAAGATCTGGAACTTCTCACCAAAGAAACCAGCTTTTCCTTGTTAGTAATAGTTTTTCTTATCCTTCTAGTTCCTCTTTCTTCGATATACTCAAACTCAAAACCATTTGTCATCCTATCATAAATCTTGATTAACGCACTCATCCCTGTAACATCTAGTATGTTTATTATCTTCTCTTCTGATTCATTAAGAGTATATTTCGACATGGAACGTTCATGAAGTAAATAATCTTTGTAAACATCTGGAGATCCTTTTATTAAACGATCGGCATTTTCCTTGTCTAACGCTTTCTTGAACCATAAATCAAAGAACAGAAGTTTGTTTGATATTTCTGAGGAAAAAATATTTACTTTTGTAACTAATGCGCCTATATCATTCGAAGATGTATCTTCAGCATACTTCAAATGAGCATACCCTGCAACATAACTTAAAGATTCTGCAATTTCTTCAGATTCTTTGATTAATTTCATAAAATCAGTTGTAGAAATATCATGTCCTAAAGATGATTTTTTCTCCTCAAAGTTTGCTACTTTAGCCTTGATATCGCCCAGTGATTTGTCAAACTCATTTTTGATAGGATCCTTCAAGAGTTCTGACAAATCCCATACACCTGTTTTCATTTTCAAACCCTTTGACATGGCTTTACCTTGTATTCGTCGGGTTTATTTGTCTTTAAGAACATGAATAAAGAATCAGGGGTGTATGATCATGCCTACAACGTAAGTAATATTTATTTACTTTCTAATTTCTAAAAATTTTCTTTTGTAGTAAATCATAGGCGCGTATTGCTTGATCCCTTTCTAATATCAGGACTATTTCAATACTGCCAAAAAAAACGTTATTTAGAGTAATTTTATAATTGTTCAAAACATCAAATATATTAAATAACAGTTGTCTTATTCCCATTATGTTATCGGAGAATAGAGTTATTGTAATTCTTGATAATCCTTCAGTTATCTTGCCATTACATTTTTCTGTTAAGGATGTAATTATTTTTCTTGAATTAAACATATCTTCAGTTACTATCCTTATTTTTTCGGTAGTTCGTATCAAATTGTAATCCATCAGGGTTTCTTGCGTAAATTCATCTAACAAGTCATTTACATTCTTGAACGAATCTTGATTACCCAGGTCAATATCGATGATGCTTCCAGTGAGTTTCATCCTCGCGTCATGTGAAGATATAGGCAATTTGTGCTCTTGAAATTCGTTTCTACTTAAATGATTTCCAATTGTCTTATCTTCCGCTCTTTGGTTTTCTGAACTACTTGATTTATTTAGTAGGTCTGCGAACCTCTTAATAGCCACTACAATTGTGCCTATGTTAACTCGTGTTCCAGTAACTGATTCTACATCGGGTTGTATCTTGTTGGCTATTGCGGTGTAATTAGCAATTCCGGATTTTACTGCTTTTAAGTATAAATCATTTGACAAGATAATCTCTTTTACAGCCTGTGGGACCGAGATGTCTCGGACGTACATTATGTGTAATATATAGTTCTCGAATAAAATAAACTTTACTATATATTCAAATAATTTATATAATGTACAAATTATTTCATAATGTAATGGGTTTGTAATGTGGTTATTTGATTGTTTATCTTGTCGAAAATTCTATCTTTCTATACGCGGGGTAAATTGCTACGAAGAATACTGGTGAAGTTCCTTTAAAAATAGCAGAAACTGAAATCAAATTTGTGGGCAAAGGCTTGGCCCTAGTGGATCCGAAAATACTTGGTGAGCTCCAACTAAATGTTGGTGATGTATTGAAATTAAAAGGAAAGAAAAGTCTTACATATGTCAAGCTCTCTGAAGGATTAACTTCTGATTACGGCAGGAAGATAATTCGAATTGATGGTTACACCCGAGGTATTCTGGAATCTGGAATTGATGATCATATTATGGTCAGTCCTGTTGAAATTGTCAGTGAGGCTAAGGAAGTTCAGTTGATCCCATTGGAAGAGCTAGAATATTCGGTGCTTAAGAATTCCCTGGGGAGCTTGTTAGATGGACGGGTGATCTCCAAATCGGATACTATCCCCATTAATTTGGTAGGGAAGAAGATCATTTTTTTGGTAAATTTCCTGAATCCTAGTTCAGGTCCTTTATTAGTAAAGACCACCACAAAATTCTCGATTGGTACTTTTAAGAAGAGTAGTTCCTATGCCCTTGAGAGAATCAATTATGAGGATATTGGCGGAATTAGAGATTCGATTCTTAAAATAAGGGAAATGATTGAATTGCCAATTAGACATCCGGAATTATTCGAAAAATTAGGAATTGATGCACCCAAAGGTGTATTGTTATACGGTCCCCCAGGCACAGGGAAAACGCTGCTTGCAAAAGCAGTTGCAAATGAAACAAACGCTTCCTTCTTTTCCATAAGTGGGCCTGAGATAATGAGCAAGTTTTATGGTGAAAGTGAGAAAAGACTGCGGGAGACCTTTGAACAAGCACAAGAAAAATCTCCATCAATACTTTTTATTGATGAACTAGATTCTATCGCTCCAAAACGCGAGGATGTATCAAGCGAGGTCGAAAGGCGTATAGTATCTCAACTTTTGACGTTGATGGATGGGATAAATTCTAGAGGTAAGATCATTGTAATAGGTGCTTCAAATAGACCAAATGCTATAGACCAAGCTCTTAGAAGACCAGGTAGGTTTGATAG
>JBBRRF010000120.1:0-5534 GCA_038200885.1 Candidatus Nitrosocosmicus sp. | reverse complement strand
CTTCCAAAGAAAGCTCCTTATCTGAATCCAAATGAAAGAAAGATAAACCAGCAAATAAAATCAGATGTATGTGCTAATCGATTTTACACCAGTATAGAGGAACAGAAAGATGCGGTATCAAATTATCTGGAAAATAGATTTGGAACATGGAATAACGACAGGCACTACGACACTTGACTTATATCTACTTACAGATTAATCACTTACCAGTTTATATACTTACCTTATTATAGTTAATAACACAAAGTGATTTATGAAATGGTAGAAACTCACTGTGACTCAAATTGTGCGGTTTCCCCTAGAATTGGAGAAGGGACAGGACATAATCAGAATAGTGCAAGTATGTGTGGATGCCAAACGATACCTAATGATTGCGACAGCTGTTCTTGCTATGACACAGATCCAATTGAAACAACAAAGAAACTATTAGAAAGCTCATTTTTTACAGCACTAAAGGAAATCCATGTGGATAAAATTAAGAAAATTATTGAAAGAGAATGGGGAAGTATCATTGATAGAACCGCCGGAATTAGCAGTTAAAACTATTGAAAAACAATGGCAAGCCTCTGTATCATCGTCAATTACAAACAAAGAATTCTATGAAGAACTAGGAAAGATTATAACATCTAATAGGAAATAATAATAATATGGAATTTCATTTTAATTCCATCATTTATTATGTCATTTAATGGAAATCAGCATTTAATATTTTTTTTTATTAAAAAATACAAAAAATCAACAACAAAGGATTTGTAAATATTATAAGATACAAATGGAATATCAACACTGAACACTCGAACCGGAAGATGTTGCTTAACAAAAAAGATTCTTCATATAATTTCTAAAGAATAAGACATGTATGTCATCCACGTCACCTTCCTATACGATTTTCGTATTTCGTTTACTTTTATGTTAATGGAAAATGAAGTGATAGATGTGACTAAATGACGGCTCCTTAACTAATGTATATTTTTGAATAATTTATTAAATATTGCTAATTTTTTTCACATAAAATGAATCATATGTTTGAATGTATTGATATTTTATGATAAAACATATATAAAATATATATCTCAAATATTTACGGGATGACAAAAAGAATCAAACTCCAAGTTATAATTTCAACAAGGAAGAGGAACAAAGGCAATCCGCGACCTATAATGATATAATACCAATTATGATTAGGAAAAAATTTTTTATTTTATACATTTAATTTGTATATGTTCTGACAGAAAACCCGTATTCCTATATAGAATTAGAAAGTCGTATTTGAGGTCATAGACTAGATTTAGGATGATGTTACAAAGAATTTACCGACAAATTTAAGTCAGTAGACTAAAGTTTAATCATGATCACTTGTCGAGTGTATAATTTCTCCATGCAAAAAACCGTCGCGAATTATTAGTTGTTTAAACTTTCATGTAGATATAAATCAAAAAACTATTTTAGATTACTTTATTTGTTAAAGGCAAACTAAATGAAATGATGGCTCCGATTCCGTCTTTATTATTTTCAGCCCAGATTTTACCTCCGTGAGCTTCTATGATATTCTTAGATAAATATAGTCCCAGGCCCGTACCTTGAAAAGACTTTGTGGCAAATTTGGTAAACAATCTAGGTAATATCTCATTATCTAATGCAATACCTGTGTCTTTTATACTGACAATAACCATATGTTGAGGGTAATAGTCGTCTATCGAAGTGGTAATGGTACTAGTTTTCTTTTCAATGCTTGTAGATATTGATATAACTCCACATCCTGTACCTTGTTCTGAAATTGATTTAATAGAATTATCAATTAAATTAAAAATTACTTGCCTTATTCTTCTGCTATCTGCATCCACTAGATATTCGGTATCAAAATGGTATTCAAATTTTATTTTCTTTGTATCATCTAAGATGTATTCTAATTCTTTAATAACGTTCATTATCAATTCATTAAGACTAAAATCCTCTTTATTTGGTTTAAATAATTTACTTTCAAACTTAGTTACATCCAAAATTTTTTCATTCAAATAGCATAATTTCTTTGCATCTTTTACTACTCTGTCCAGTAATTCCATATGATGTACATCTTTTGTCTTATCTCTCACATATTCTGTTAGTCCGATAATGGGAGTAAGAGGTGTTCTTAAATCGTGGGCCACTATGTTTATGAATTCCTTTTGCATTTTGTCATGAATTTTTAATTTTTCATGTGCATCTTTTAGTTGTTGATAGATCTCTGTTTGTTTCCAAATACTATCAAATATTGCTACATAGGATAGTACTGTGGGAGCACTATTTGAATAAGTTACAAACCCAACCGCCTCTGATATGATTTGTATCGTATCGTCTTTAGTTTCCGCAACGAGAGACTGCTTTCTATCTATTACCAAAATTGATACCTTAGATAATGGTTCAATGCATCGGACTACAAAATTAGGCTTATTTAGTATTGTTATCAATCTCTCTATTTCATTATCTTTTGGAGTTAGAATTTTAATAATTATCCATGGTTTGGTGTTTCCTAACTCCTTTAATAACTTAAAAGTACCGGCTTCAGATTGTCTATGAAATGCTTTAGAAGTAGACATTATTAACAGTATTTCAGATTCAGCAGACTTTAAAAGATCAAAGACTTTATTTTGTATATCTACAGGACTATTCCTTGATTCCATAATTTCGGGAACAATTCCCTCTTCTATTTCTCTTAGTTTTTGTGTAATGGGTTCAGCTTTTTTCCAAAACATTTCAAATATGTATTGTTGTTGTTCAATTACTTCTCTTTCATTACTGTATATAACAGGATTCAAAAGTTTTGTTTCACGCCATGTAGACATACCTAAAAATTCCGAATTATTTACACATACAGATCCCTTCACTCCATCAAGATGTCTGAGTTCACTTACAATTTCACCTAGCTTTTTGCAATATTGGATATTATCTTTTGTAATCTCTGTGATGAATCTGATTTTTGTACCACGATTTTTTGCTTTAATATAATTACTCTTATAAATATCTGATTTTATAATTATAGAAGGTCCATTCTTATCTACACAAATGTCCATTCTCTCACTAACATTCTCTAAAAAACGAATTCCGTAACTCACTGCAGTATCCATATCATATATCAAATCAGTTTTTCGATTACGAAGTGTAGTTTGTTCAGAGATATTCAACTTATATAGTAAATAGCGATGTTGTATATAAAAATAAAAACAAAGTTTATTGATCTGAGATATGTAATATACCAGTAACAAATAGAATGTTAATTTTTTGTATCAAATTAGTAAAACGATAATGAATAGCTATGAATGCCATTCTACTTAGTTAATTAGAATTGAATTAACAAACACTTTTTAAACTATTCAAGAAATTCAAACTAATAACAACAGTATATTGTTTTTATGGGGTACACATTACAGTCTCTTTGATTAGTGAAATTTAACAATAAGATCAAACCTTCAACTGATTATGGGTTTAACAGAATATGTGAAAGGTAAACTCAAAGACAAGTATATAGCAAATCAAGATGCCTGAATTTGTGATTACGATCGGATAAAAACTCAACACCCTGAGTGAAAATATTCGGGATGTTTTATGTATTAAAGACCATCTTTTTAAATTAAAAAAAGAATACGTCAATGATAGTAACAGTAATCATTAACAGATCTTTTGGATTTATATTCATACAAATCTTGGTACCATTGCAAATTTAATATCATGCTATATCTGGAACCCGAAAATTCACAGTTCGTCTTGTAAGATGGATTCGATAATGCTATCCTCTCTATCCAAGCCTAAAATTCCATTGTTTTTTCTCTTTCAATGCTAATTATATAAATGATGTTACCTAGAATAAAGTATGTGCTTTGAATATGAATTACCCCAGAAAGACGAACAAGAGAAAACAATAAAGAAGGAAAAGAAGATATCACAGCAACAATCAGAAATTGGAAAGGTAGATGAAAGACCAATAGCTGCCTAATTTTTTAAATCGAAAATAAATAATTAATCAAATATTATCATTAATCATACAATTACTTGAAAACAATTTCACTAATCCAAAATTGAGGTCTAAAAGTTGATCTTTTAATTATTTTCATTTCTAGATGTTATGTGAAATGCCTAGTGAAGAATCAAGGAGAAAATTTACCGATTGGTTTAGGGAAAATTATCCTCAAGAATATTATTTCTTTCATAAAATAGAGTCAAATCTTGACAAACTCTATTCAACTAAACATCTAGGGCTTCATGAAGGAGAGTTTGCTGAAATTTCAATAAATGTACAAAAACGCGAGGAGGGAAAATATCACCTAGCCGCTGATCCATTTACATCAATTTTTCTTGGTTCAATATGCAAAACAATGATGGATGAATTTGCCAATAACATGGAATCTATTGCTTCTGATATAGTTCAAAAGGAATTTGAAATAGATTTGGTATCAAATGTCTAAATTGCAAAGTTGTAAACAATACACATTCGAAATATTGCAATACATGCGGATCAGAACTTTCATCAATCTAACAAACTTTATGATTCATTTAAAGGTCATATATGTAATAACCATATTTTCTTTTAATAATAAATAAGGATAATATCTTCAAGTCTATGAATGATGCAATGTTAATAGCTGATAATATACATAAGAAAAAGAGTAAACTGCAAAATGAGTAGACGAGACAATTTTAAAAGCAACTTGGGAACGATTGGCTTATACTGTTTATCCTTCTTTTCTATCATTATGGGATTTATTTTTACTGTCTATTGGTTAATGGGGACCTTCTATCTTTTGTTTTTTTATGTTTGCAGGAATGATGTTGTTAGGATTTGGTGGATTTATTTTTTTTAGTCTATACATGAATAAGTTGAACAATCAGAATAAAGCCATATAGTTAACCTATGAAATGGGGTGGATCTTTTTAAACCGAATTAGAAAAAATAGTTTTTCTACTTCTTTAGATCTATATTCTACCATTTTAAGTCATAAAATGCATCTATATGTTTATTTTATAGTTTTCCGATTATTCAAGAATTTCTACTACAATGAATTGGACATGTTAGACGAGTACAAGAAGAAAAGGAATTTTAAGGCTTTTCCTGAGCCTAATGGAAATAACAGCCTGAATAAAGAAAATTTTGCAGCTCCAGGTGATGCAAGCATCTCAACCGACGATCATAATCAATCAAAATCAAGACCTCGGTTTGTGATCCAAAAACATTAAGCGACAAGATTGCATTATGATTTTAGATTAGAATCTATTAAGGATGGTGTTCTCTTATCCTAGGTCATCCCTAAGGGACTATCCCTGGATCCGTCTATAAAGAGATTGGCAATACGAACTGAAGATCACCATGTGGATTACTTGTCATTTGAAGGAGTTGTTCCTGAAGGAAACTACGGTGCCGGAACTGTAATAGTGTGGAATATTGGTGAATACAGCTTGGAAAAAAGCTCCTTAACGAAATACCCTACGAAAGAACACAAAGAAGAAATACCAGAAGATTTAGACGTGTCTGAGATAGAAAAAAAGTATGGAAAGATTTCGTT
>JBBRRF010000119.1:0-5585 GCA_038200885.1 Candidatus Nitrosocosmicus sp. | reverse complement strand
GTATGCAATTATAAAAATTAAAATGTAAAGTCAGCACCTTCCTCATAAAAGACTATATAATTTACTCCAGTGACTCCAGCATCAATATCTTTTACCACCTGAATGTTGACTATCTTTCTGTTTCCTCTTTGCAGAAAATTATTGATTTCATCCATTATAGTATTGTTCCATCTTTTATTTCATAGTCCTTATCAGTTATCGAATAATTCCCAACGGGAAGTGTAAAAGGTTCTGAATTATTTGTATAATCTAAGTTACCGGTTGAAAAAGATGATGCATCACTATTTTCCTGATTATTAACATTGACTAATTCTATATCATGTGGATGGGGTGTATCCCATGGTGCGTCAGCGTCCAAGAATACTAACTTTGTACCTTCATAAATAACAAGATTTGTAGGAATAAAATATGCATTCTTATCTGTAATTAATTTATGTTGTTCCTCTTTCCAACTTTCATGCGCCTCATTTACAGTTAACATTACAAAGGTGTCTATGTTAGCAGGCAGTTTCAATATCTCAGTTGTATGAACGGATTCTGCCGAAGGAATATTAGAATAATCTGTAGTAACATTAAAAGCAATCTCTTGAGCATATGTGGAAATCAAACTGTTGTTAGTATTACTCCCTAAGCTAAAAACTGATAGTGCCGATATAGTCAAAAAAGCCAATAAATATATTCTATTTATGTTACTATTGGATGCCAAAACCATAATATAAAAGAACGCATTTATTCCTTATAGTATTTACTATAGACTATTATGAAAATGATTGATTCTCTTTTTTGACTCAATTCAAATCAGGATGCTTATTTTGAAAACACGAGCCCGTCTATCTTTATAACTTGTTTAACTGAATAGTGATGTTGAATATGGAAAACATTCTAAACTAACAAGAATACTAAAAATATTCGAAAATCGAATATTAGATAATATCTTATACAAAACTGTATCTAGGGCAAGTTCTAATAAGTGAATAAAGGCAAGGAGGGCTCGGAGGGTTTAGTAGTAGATATATTACGAGTCCAATTTTTAATACTATCTATACTTTGAAAATTTGTGTTAATAGGGTGTTATAAACAAACAGATATTCATGAATTTGTTTACCTTTCATAGATGATGAGAGCATGAATAAGTATATAATTTTCTTATTGTTATACAACGGTCTTAATATTAGACTTAAATATTCCTATAACAACATGCTAATAGTTTAGCACTTATAGTTTGAGGAAATATTATCTCAAAAGACTTTTTTTGTTTTACTTTTTATAGGCGTGAATTTATTACTATGAATGCTAAAACTATCTAGGATGTCAGAAGAAATTTCTAATATAATGGTGTGTATAGATGGTTCAAAAATTTCATTCAAGGCTGCTAGAAAGGCCTTAGACTTGGCAAAAAAATATAAATCAAACATTACCGCAATTTATATTTCTTTTATATCTCATGCCATTAGCCATGCTTCGCAGTATGTTTGGGATGAATTATATAAATATGATATTGAACAGATGAATAATTGGTTAAAGGATGTTATCGCGGAAGCAAAAGAAGACGACATTAATTTCAAAATCAAAGTAAAGCAAACAAATACATCTATTGTTGAGGAAATTATTAAAATTGCAGAGGCAGAGAACATAGATTTGATTGTAATAGGCAGTACCGGAAAGTCAAGGTTAGAAAGAATAGTAGTAGGGAGTGTTGCGTAAGGAGTAGTATCAAATGCGAAATGCTCTGTTTTACTTGTTAGATAAAAAAATTTAACTATGAATATCGTCATCCAATAGTACTTTTTATGCCATACCATACCATACCGAATCCGTTAATCGTTAACAATTATCTTTGACTAAAAATGTCAGAAAATGAAAGGAAAATCGAATTAGGCGATATTGCTGTATGACCCTCATTAGATGGTTGTTTTTAATCTGATGAATCGATATTCCCGGGTCAATCAGCAAATCAGGATTGTAATGTAGTGTATGGAGGTGAAAAAAATTGTGAAAAGTATATCAAAACAAATACGACATCGCAGATGCCGACACTATTTTTATTATGATTTGAATTACCAAAAATTACTTTATCGTTTATTGTATAGCAATATAAGTTACTAAAATGAATAACGGATCCGGTGAGTTTAGTAATAGATATATTACGAGTCCAAATTGTCCAAGAGCAACCAATATGTCACTTTCAACTTTAATTTTTGATTTGATCAATAAGACCGATAACTGACACATCAGAAATCTAGAATCTAGAATCTAGAATCTAGAATCTAGAATCTAGAACATTGTTAATTTGTATAAATATGACGATATCCTCAACAGATCCAGTAGATCTCAAAGTTGCATGGATTGAGCCTCATTTAAGATTTATATTTTCATATGGATAACTTGACTTATAGAAAAACGTTCTACTAAATCAAAAACACAATATGATAAAAAATTTGAAATCCTCCATATGAAGAATAAGATCTTGTTATGGATTTCCAAATATTGTTTCTTCATAAACCTTTCTATAGGCCCTGCATGTCTTCTCTATTGAATTTTTTGTCTTCCAAGGTTTTGCATCTATCGGGCAATTCAATTTCTTTAATCATCTGGTCATCATCTAGAACTATTTCGGAGGTGGATAGATCTTTTTTTTCAGATGTCCTTATCTCATACATCTTAGCATTTGCTCTTTCAGTTTCTGAAAATCCAACTAAATCACCATTTTGTTTCATGACAATTTGTAACTTCATAATTATTCACTCTTTTAAGGATGAAGGCCTGTAAGATCAAAATTAAATGCTTACCAGTCAGGTATGTCTGGATGAGGGTTAGTTATGTTTGTAACAGTTGCAAGATATTTTATCCTTCCATCAAGTTGTCGTTCATATGCCCATAACTCGGTCCTGAATTTTATGCCGTTATTCTTGGGTTTGGCCATGGTTTTTCTTTAGGAAAGATATTCTTAATCTCATCCCATAATTTATTTGAAACCTTGAGTATGATATGATTCTTCCTT
Organism: Candidatus Nitrosocosmicus sp.; assembly: GCA_038200885.1. Taxonomy (GTDB): domain Archaea; phylum Thermoproteota; class Nitrososphaeria; order Nitrososphaerales; family Nitrososphaeraceae; genus Nitrosocosmicus. Next base: position 2,584 of record JBBRRF010000119.1, on the reverse strand, counting down.
TTATCACCCTCCTTCTTGATAAAGGTCACAATTTAACAAAAGGATTAACGAGCTATATTTCTATCGAATTTTGGGATAGGCTCTAAGAAAGAAATCCAAAACAAACTATGGTATGGGAAGACCTATTTTTATGTTTTAGAAACAGGCAATGCTCAGGACTTGATGAAAGTCTCAAATGGTTGAGTTCACACTATGAGAGCGTTATCAACTCTTTCAAAGTATATTGGTTTTTATTATGAGTATGAAAATAGTAAAGAAATATTAACTAAAGTGGAAGAATGATAATTATACCTCGCTGAATACTTTCAAGAACATTTTCGGATTAGAAGAAGACGGAGAACAAAACCTTTCACAAATGATGAGTTAGATAAAATCAAATATATCCGAATTACCCAAAGTCGACAATATTTTGATATTTAATATTCTAACAGGATTACGACCTGAAGAAGCTTAAAAAGCCATTTACCTCAGAATCCGGCCATAACAGTAGATCTCTTGTGTAATTAGACCAAACAGCTTTGTGTCCTCCTATTTTGATCAATTATATCTTTCTTTTGCTATCGTACGATAGGTTATCTAGAAACCATACCTGTTCAAATCATTCATAGGTCCTTCGGTCCAACAGTTTGATGATATTTTTAAAGAAATCGAATCAAAATATACCAAACAGAAGATAAAACATTTATCTACTAAAAAGAACAGAAGAGGAGAACGATCTATAGGTGCTGACATACACTTTAAACTGCCTATAAGAGACAGAGTATTCATGGTTTTGGTGTAAAACAGGCTTTATATCACATATACGTTAACAGGCTTTCTATTTGACCTAGATCAGAGTAATGTATGTAGAGATATCCAAAAGATTGAAGGATAGATAAGATTGTATTTATCCATTTCTCAAAAACTGTACAATGCAACCAAAAGATTGAAGGCCAGGGAGGAGATTGAATAGTACTTTCTGGGTTTTATGGCTTTTGTGGATTGTACAGAACAACAGATACCCAGGCCTAAGAATAGGAAAAGAAAGAGGATATACTACTGTAGAAAGAAAAAGAAACACACAGTCAGGAATCTGTATACAGTAAACCCGAAGGGTCTAATGATATGCAAAACAAAGCGTGGACAGACAGCTAGAAGACATGACTACAAGATCTTCAAAGACAATCATCCTAACGTTCCAAATGATGATAACCCACTTGTTTTGATTCCAAAGGAAAGGATAGATTAAAATCTCAAATACCTGTATTAAAATATTGAGTATTATAAACTTTGTTTGTTATAATTTAATGATGAAATCATCACAAGCTAATTCAAAAAATATAGTAACAATGACTTTAGTAATAGTTATAGCAATAGGATTATTAGGTTCAGTGACAGCTTCAAATCTGGTATCAGAAGCATTTGCACAAAGTGAAAAGTTTATGGCTCAATTATCAGGTCAAGAAGAAGTACCACCAGTAGACACCCAAGCTACAGGTATGGCTGAATTCACACCAAGTGGTGGTGAAAATGTACAATACATGATTAATACTACAAACACCCAAGGTGTAACCGCAGGTCATATCCACAGTGGAGAAAAAGGAGTAAATGGTCAGGTAGTTGTAACCCTATTTGAATATGATACTCCTCAAAATAAAGTTTCTGAAAATGGTACAATAACTGCAGACATGTTAGCAGGTCCAATGGAAGGAAAGACAATATCTGACTTGGCAGCAGCAATGAAAAATGGAAGTACATATGGAAATATACACACTGAACAAAATCCAAATGGTGAAATTAGAGGTCAAATTATGAGTGCACAGTGATTTAGTAGTAACAATACAAATATCCTATAACATAATTTCCATACATTTTTAATCCAAAGATAAATAAAAACTACAAAAAACAACACATACTTTTTTTCTATGATGCAATTTCTGACATTTGTGATATGAAGGTAAATGTAAACCCGATCAATTTTAATCCAATAGTTATTTCATTGTAAAATTGATACTTTTTAATATCAACATTTTGTTTTAAATATTTTATTCAAATATAGTTTATTGTTATTTTAAAATCCCATCACCAACGTCAGGGGTCTGCTTGAATTTGCGAGCATTGAGTTATAAAAGATTTGAAAGAATTTCCTCATAATTTTGTATGTTAGTCAGCCGAATTCTTTTATATCAAAATAAAGTAGATAATGGCTGAAATGAGGGAAAATTCGATGAGGAAAAGCGTGTAAGAGGAATTAGTAGAGTTGGTACACCATTTTTTGATTGCTAAAGATATTCTAAATCTCTAGTACATCAATTGACCGAGAATCCTCTTATTGATACTTTCATTTACTCTAGTAAAATTAGAGAATATGTTACAGAAGAACTAAAACAAAGAAATCAAAATACGATAGCTGAATCATATGCAGGCTATACCAATAAGATAATTACCTGAACCATCATTTACAGTCCTTCATACTTTCTCCAAATGTTTATAGCTGAGATGATCATACCTCCATTCTGCACATCATTTGACTATTACCACTATATCGTTTGAAAGGGTTTGTAGAACTGAAAAGCATGTAAAGGTGAAGGAAAGAATGTTGCTT
>JBBRRF010000118.1:0-5605 GCA_038200885.1 Candidatus Nitrosocosmicus sp. | reverse complement strand
TTCATGTAAGATAAAGTATCGTATTGTATAATTGGATTGTTTAATCAGATTCTGAAATAATCTTACTAAATATCATTCTTGAATAATAATTCTCAATAAGATTCGTCTACAATTTCTTTGTTGATTTATTGTTCTAGTAACACGACTATACTTCCTAATTTCCAAACCAAAGTTCACATACGAATTCTGCATCCAATGCAAACGACTCAAAAATTGTATTTTCAAACTGTTAACGATTAAAACATCTCATTCTTGATGAAAAAATTAATGTCTTATTTATAATATATCAAATTTGCTATCATGATAGGACTTAAATAGTTGCCTTTTTTTTTGATTTAATATTGAATAAGAATTTCATACTTGTGTTTGTTTTAATAATATCAGCGACCGTCTACATCAATTATTCAGCCTGGTCTGACGTATACGCGCAAAATAACGGGTCTAGGAATGATAATGAAAAAGATCCAATAATCAATTTCCCAAATAGTCCAGTAATCGCCGAAGCAACAGGACCACAAGGTTCACTTGTTTCCTATGCCGTCTCGGCAACAAATGCGACCGGTTTTTCTCTCGATGTTAGCTGTACACCACAAAATGGCAGCATATTTGCTTTAGGAACCTCAACGGTAGATTGCACCACTATAGATGAAGTAGGAAATGATGCAAGAGCCTCATTTGAGGTATTAGTTCAAGATACAACTCCTCCCACAACTGAGCTTGGAATTGTTAAAACAGATTGGATGGGGATAATAGTTAACAACGATTTTACAAATTCTGATGACATCGGATTTGCGTTTACGGGTTTTGATCTAGTAGGTGTCAAAGGCTTTGAATGTAAACTAGATGACAAGGATTGGCGTCCAAGTACGATAGATTACCAGGAGGATAATAAATCTGGGTGTTATTATATGAACCTTGGAGCAGGACCTCATTCGTTTCAAGTTAGGGCTGTAGATACCTCAAACAATAAAGATCCAGACCCACAATCCTTTTCATGGACAATCATATCTCTAGAGGATGCAATAGTAAACCTTCGTGATTTTGTATCTACAATAATTATGCCTCCTAACTTGCAAGAAGAATTGTCTTATTCGCTAAACAATGCAATTGGCAATATCCAAGATGATGGGCGCTATGATCATCTCATTTGCGAATATTTAGATTCGTTTAGTTATAGTTTTTCAAAGGCCTCCGTGTTAGATTTGTTTAATCAAGACGTGACTAACTTTGTCGATAATTCATTCACGTCAATTAGGGACAGAACAGGCTGTAACCCACCCGTAGTAAGCCTTGAAAATGAAATCACAGTCGAGGAAGGGGTTAATGGAGTGATATTGGACGCTTCGGGTAGCTTTGATTCAAAAGATGGAAAAAGTCTAGAGTATGAATGGAGTCAGATCGCAGGAATAAAAGTAGATTTGTTTGACATTTACAAGTCAAAGGCTTCATTTAATGCTCCAATTCTTGAAGGAACTTCAAATCAAGTCATGTTTTTCAAAGTTAAGATAACTGACAAAAATGATCTTTTTTCAGAAAAAATCATTAAAGTGATAGTTCAGAATTTGCTGCCAGTCAATTATCCACCAGTAGCCGATGATCAGAGTGTAACTGCAAATACGGCTGATCCAACAGAGATAACTCTCACGGCTACAGACCCAGATGGTAATGCTTTGACATATTCTATAGTTTCACAACCAAAATCAGGCACCATCACAGACCTTAACGAAGACACAGGTAGCCTAGTCTATACATCTAATGCCGGATATACAGGAAAGGATAGTTTCACCTTCAAGGCTAACGATGGAACAGTTGATAGCAATACAGCCGCTGTAACAATAACCGTAAACTCAAATGCTCCCCCGCCTGAGCCTGAAGCTAGCAATTTAGATAAAGATAGCACAGCCCCAGCCCCAGGTAAAGATAGCATACCTCCAACTGCTAAATCAAGCGGTTCCAACAGCACAAATTTCAGCAGTGGCACTGGCCTCTTTTCTGACGGATTCCCAGGATTCACAGATAATATGAAGAATTTATTTGGCAACTAAGCAGCAGAAATACAGAACATGCTGTTAATTGATTACCTAGACGTTCATCTTAAAGCAAACTAATCCATTTTTAGGTAATTACTTTGATTTTGTTTTTTGAAAGATGATTCTACACAGGGTATAAAATTTAGATTTATGATCATATATTAATTAAGAAAAAATCACAATTAATTTAGTCTATCAAAAAAGTTTAGGTCTATACCCTTCTGATAATATTAAGACATCGAAGGAGACAATAGGATTTAATCAGTAATTTAATTGATCATTTGAATTATATTCTTATTAAGAAACTGAGAAAATTGTATCATGATCGAACAAGAAAAACCATATTTGTTCATCCTTTATTCCTTTCAGTATTTCACTTGGTATCATAAACCACTTATGTTAATAAGAAAAAAGATATGCAAAGAATTTAACTCAAAGATTTTTTGATAAAGATTTTTAAGAAAAAAAAGTAGGTCTTTTACTCTTGACCTAATGCGTTGTTGCCATCATTTAAGTTAAATGACAAGGCTACGTTGTTACATGATGCAGTTGTATCGTTACCAGAACCACATGATGAATCTTGACCAGTTCCTGAAAATTGTTCTACATCTTGGAATGCTTCATTAGATTTTTTCTTGTTTTTGTCACCATGGTGATTATCACCACCTGCAAAGGCCATGTTATCACCAAAGGTTGCGACTGAGCCAACAAGGGCTGCTGCAATAAAGATTGACAAGATTGACAATTGAATTTTTTTATTCATGTAAGATAAAGTATCGTATTGTATAATTGGATTGTTTAATCAGATTCTGAAATAATCTTACTAAATATCATTCTTGAATAAAAAAGTATTTTAAAATTTTATTGTACGATATGTGCATATTTGGCTGGACACGAATTCATGTTAAACTTTATTTCGTACGTCTCATAATTCAATTATATTGATCCCGTCTTATTAATATCAAAGCTAACGTACTTGAAACGATGTTTTGACCTGATTTTGTGATGAATTTTGATTTTTGACTACGCCTAACAAATGACCTTACTAGAATCGACTTTGCCTGCCTGAATGGCCTATCTGAAAAACCAAACTTTTTAAATTCCTTTTATGATTGAAATTTTTCAATTTGGACCTTCCCATGTAATAGTGATATGGATAGTGATAACAGGCCAGTTCATTAAGAAATCACAGAAAAGAGGTTACCAATATTATAGAACTAGATTTGAGAACACTTCTAAATTAAATGAGTTAACTAGAGCTAACCTGTTACCAAGGGTCATTATTCTAATTATTTGCTCGCAGTGATCCAGTGCCATTTGGATATAGTTTTACACTCGTTGACGCATCCGAAAATATGACACCGCCAATCTCAATATTTTCTACCGAATTAGGACTGTTGATAAGGGTTCTAGATCCGTCTGCGTTCTGAGTTGTATTTACTGGATTTGAGAACACTTTTATGAATACTGGTAGAGCACTAGTGGTTGAATTGTCTAATTTGACTGTAGCTCTCATAGACATTAGAATATCAGTAATACTGATCTCATCAGTTGTATCATTTATAAATTCATATGTCAAAGGAACGTCGTTTATCAATATCAATGGTTTGCCTACGATCTGATAATCTGTTTCAAGTCCCAATGGTTTAGTTGAAAAATTGGCAACTAGAGTTACATTTTCTGTCCCAGACAACTGAGTATCGTTTAAAAATAATCCATCAGTGCCGGTTATATTGGTCAAGTTATCCATACTAGCAAATTGCTCATTTAGGGGGGTTGTATCAATTAATCCCAAAGTAGAATTAGAGAGATTAAGATTAAGGTCAAGGGTTGATGCATTCGTAAGAATAGATGAAGATAAAAGAGAAGAATTTGTAGAGTTTGTTCCGGACAAAGTAATGGAAGCATTTTCGTCAGTAGAAGCCAGGGTTGAAAACGCTGGATTATGCGATGTGAGCATTAAAACTATTGAAAGTGTTATGCAGGAAATTATGCTATATTTGACTACAGCTGAACTATATAAAAAGTGCATTAAAAAACACATAGATTGTAACATAATTAAGTTTTTACATAGAGTATCTCGATCCGATATCAAATTACGCATTTGATTTAAGATGTCTCAAAACTAATAATTAAGATAAACTCAACAAAATGATAAATCTCAAGAAATACACCTCTTAAAATTACAAAGTAATCGAAAATTGAGGTAGGTCGCTTCCTTGCTTGTTACAGCAATTCAAACTTTATAAAAAATTTTGTATCAGAGAAAACATGAATAAAGTTCTCAAGATTTCTAAAATCTTGGTTGGGATTGACGGATCTGAGTTTTCACTAAGGGCCTTAGAATTCTCAATGAACATGGCACGTAAATACAATTCTCAAATTATAGCATTTACGGCATTTAATATTCCAGATATGTACAAGATACTTGAAAAGAAGGAAGAAGATTACAATACTATCACCATTGAAAATGAAATTCGAAAATCAAAGAGATTATTATCAGATATATCAGATATATCAAAAAAGGCAAAAGAAGAAGGAATAATCTTGAAAACAAAATTCTACGATACAAAATCAACCCCAGATCTCGCAATGACCGAATACGCGGAAAACGAAGGGGTAGACCATATTGTAATTGGCTTTAGAGGTAGATCATTTGAAAATCTACTGATCGGTAACATAGCAACTTCTATTGTGAAGATATCAAAATGCTCAGTCACCATAATAAAGTAGGACGGATATTCAATTTTTAAAGTATTAAGGCTATTGAAAACTTTTGTCCTTAAAGTGCATCAAGGAACTTTGCCAGTAATTCAAATTAGTGTCCGAGTGGGCAAGGTTTACAGGGTAGACATAATGCCTGAAAACCATTCAAATCATTTTATCACATGGCCATTTAACAAGTTAATACGATTTTAAGTAAATTTTGTGGCCCGTCAGCTAGACGGTGATTAATTCCTATTTTCCTATCCTGCGTTGAATTAAGAGAAAATCGAAAAAACAATTTTAATAAGGTAAAATAGTCTAAGTCTAATGCTACAAATACAGTATGGTAGCAACCTTATCAGTTTAGGGTTGGTAATAGTGGATATGCAAAATGGATTCGTTAGCAAAAATGGATCCTACGATAAACTTGGTATGAATATCGAAAATTACCAACAAGTTATTCCAAATATTAAAAGGTTGATTAGTTTTTGCAGAAATGAAAAAATTCCAATCTTTTATACCGAAGCAATTAGAGAACCAAGTGGTATTGATTTACTACTTCACATTCACAATATTCTTCCCAGAGCAAGGGAAGAGAGGCTCCAAAACAAAAAGATACCAATCTGCATGAGAGATACCTGGGATGCACATATTATTGACGAAATAAAACCCGCCCCAGAAGATCATGTTATCCTCAAGCGACGTGATTCGGCATTTCAGGATACTGAATTAAGAGTTTGGTTACAAAGTATTCACGTAAATACGTTGATTTTCTGTGGCATAGACACCTCGATTTGTGTTGAGACATCCTTAAGAGATGCATTTAATTTAGGATATGACGTCATCTTGGTATCTGATGCAACAGCATC
>JBBRRF010000117.1:0-5608 GCA_038200885.1 Candidatus Nitrosocosmicus sp. | reverse complement strand
ATAGCCCCTGAGGGCCATATCAAACAATGGTACCTGCAAATCATGCAAGGTTAATTGAGCCACTCCATCTATTTCCACGTCCTTGTTTACATCACATTCTTTTAGTACCCAAGACTTTACAGGAGGGACAATTCTATCTCGTGTATCAGAAAGTATAGAATGGAGTTTTTCCTCTACTCTTCCTAGAAAGTTCATTATATGAACAATATCTTCTTCACATGCCAGGCGAAATGGATTTTCACTGTTAATGATATGGATCATAATGGTGCCATTTGAATATATCATGTATTTGATATTACATGGACCATAAACCTGTCCTATTCTCTCTTCAATTATTTTAGCTTTGTTAAAAGGTTCAGGCTTTACATCCAGATCATCATAATATTTTCTATCAATAACGGTTTTTAACTGCATGTTATGAATATGGAGTAGAATAGAAGATGATCTAAAGAGAGCATCCTGAAGATTCTGTGCCTTGAGAAGGTCTATTTTAGAAGGGTAGGTACCCGTGGTATCTTTTAGGGCATTGTCTTTTCTATTTTCAATTATCTGATGTTTCATTTCAACTAGGAAATACTCTTCTGGGTTTTTTCTCTTGAATCTGTTTATCGATATTCCTTCTTTTCTTAAATCCTCTCCTGTAAAAAGAACATTCTTCGCATAAAAATGCTTTAGTGTTCGCTGTGCCTTTGATTTTTTTAGCTTAAGTGCAGTCATAAGGTCCTTAAATTTTATGCCTCCACCATTTTCTAGATAAACTCCTTTAGCTATCTCTTTTATTTTTTCTTCTGTAACGTATTGTCTTTTAGTTTTTTCTACGGCAAATTTTTGATTTGGTACATTCTTGTTGACATCATTTAGTACATTTTTATTTGATCGAATATTATTGCTATAACTCAACTTTAGTATCGCCCCTTATTGTCATCGTTTTGTTGAGGAATTATTGTTATGCCTATAGTAGATGCTGAAATTACTTTTTGTACACTTGTATCAACTTTAACTTGTAACGATAGGTACCTATTCGGATCTTTTTTATCAAAAGGCTGAATTAAACTAAAGAGAATCAGGTTTTTTGTAAACATAGAAAATATGATATATTCTGCTTTAACTTTTTCAAAATCTATTTGAAGAGGGTCTATTGTATTTTTAACTAAAGATGTTTCTATTAGGCTTGCTGTATCAAATCTTTCAAAAATCGAGAAAAATTCCTTTTCATTATTCATGAGGTCGCATTATCTCCTTGTTTTATACACCGTGTATGATACGAGTTTTGAATGCCTAAAGGGAGCGACATGTCCTACACAGCCAAATCGTTTGCCTTCAGATCTTCAGCACAAGAGTCGCAAAACCAACCCTTCTTCTTTATGTATTTGATATCCAAAAGATATGCGCCACTGTTTTTACAATTCTTTCCGGCACAACGACGACATTCATCATTTTTATTTTCGCTCAATAGTTCTATAAAGATCCAGATGTTTAATCACTAGATCTAAAAAAAAATCCAATGCATAGTAAAAATTTTAAACATTTACAGGGTATAGCTGTTTTACTTTATGAGGGGAATTCTTCATCATGGGTTTAACATAATTACTGAGGAGAAAGAAGAAAAAGAGGTTGACGATAATCCAATTCCTAAAAGTAGGTCTTCATCTGTAAAGATCAGCCAAGGATTTAATAAAGAATACACTGACGACGCTATTATCTATCAATCCATCTTACAATATAGTGTTGTATACGGAACTGAGAAATTTTTCAAAAGCAGGCAATTAAGTCGAGATCATCTCCTCCTCAAATGTAATTTTTACACTGAATTATATTCAGGGTCTAAAGCCAATACGCCCAAAGGAGCAAGGGTTGAAAATATAAATCAAAGAGTGGTTAACTTTCTTGACACATTGGAATATCTTGGTCTTGTTGTTTCTCAAACTGTACAAACTCCTAACAAAGAACAAACAAGAGAATATAGATTTACAGATCTTGGACAGATTATTGGATCATTACTATCTTATCATAGTATAAGAAATCAGAATACAAATATTCAAACCATTTACAATCAAATACAAAAATTTTATTCAAAACTAGTCAGCTCTGCAGCTATTTTTTGTAGCATTTATTTCAGAGGGTGCTATGAAAATAACAGTTTCGTTAATGTGATAAATTCCTTGATAGAGTTATTGGAAAATGCATCTAATAACAAGAAGGAATTTACTAACTCCTTTGAAAACTACAATCCAGAATTATCAGAAAAAACCTGGAAGATAATAGACGAATCGCTTGATGAACTAAAAAATGATTGGAATATTGAATTTTATTTTAAAGTACTTTATGACTTGAAATTAAACATCGAAAAAATATTGGAAGTAAAAGTTAGAAATTGGAAGGTGTATGAAGAAACACGATATCTTTACAGAAACTATTTTGATATTGTCACAGTAGAAGGGTATTGCGACAACTGTAGTCTTTATGTTTCAATCGGCTTGAAAACTAGAGAATTCGTTAAATCAAATATTAAACATGCTGGTCCAAATATCAACTCTGATAATTTGTTGATATCCTGTCCTCAATGCAGTATCGGAAATCTCGATTTTAATACATGTACATGATCTTATTCTAAACCATGTGGGAGATGAATAGGTGGAAAATGAAATCATCTTTATTTCATAAAATTTTTGATACTGACAAAAACCATCAATTCACGGTCAAATCGCGTCGTCTTCAAGTAATACTAGTACTATTGAATGATCATAATACTCAATATTATACACTAAGACATATGCAAAATGAAATCTATAGCAAATATCCGGAAATTTACAAGTTTGATCATAAAACTAGAAAAAAAGGCCGACATGCTACTCCAAGCGAAAAAGCAGAAAGAGGATATGATACTTTCAAAAATTATGTTGAACAGATGGTAGATAGTCGATTAATAAGATCTAGAGTTACCAAAAGCGAAAAAAATACTACTAGCAATATCAAAGAATTTCAAATAACAAATACTGGAAAATTACTAGCGCTTATTGTAGAATACATGAATTCTCCAAACGATAATAAAATTCAAAATAAATTATATTCTTTTTGCCAGTCATATTTTAATTCTAGACCTTATTCATTAGATATATTTTGTAGCGACCATTTTAAAAGAATCAAAGAGGCCGGACTATTAAAGGACTTTTTGGAATTCGTTAAAATAGGCATTATTGAAAACTTTCATCATTTTCATAATCTTAACAACTTGTTTACACATATAATTTTGTCACGAACACCCGATAAGCAAAAAAACAAAGTCTTGTTAGATTTATGGCTTGAATCTTATGATAGCTTAGATAGCCATAATCTCGAACTGTTTACATATCATCTAAAAATTTACATTAATCGAATTATACAAACCAAAGTTTCTGAGTATGCTAGTTTTGAGCAAGAACGATTCAGTGCTCACATATATGATGATGTGGTTGTTACAGAATTTTCTTGTTTAACTTGTCATTCATGTTATTATCTATCGACAAAAATCTCATTATACATAACATTTCTGTTCCGCCCGGATGACTTAAAATTAGTAGTTGACCAAATTTCAGAACTCAAATGTACTAAATGCAATAGTAATAGTTTCAAAATATTGATGATTTAATATTTATTTGTATTAAGAAAGCATGTTCCCAATATGATATCTATAATTTGGATACGATAACATTCATCAACTCAAGTTCTGTAGGTCTATTTTATCAAGAAGTTGCTGAAATCTTTGTTCCATTTCTTGTTTCAAAGTTGAGATATCCTGTTCGTTTTTTTGTTTTAATGCATTGATTTTTTCATCCTCTAATGATTTTATATCATCAAATGCTTGTGGGGATAATGGATAACTGCACTTGCTACAATATTTATTTTCTATCTGGTTGACTAATTCACATCTAGGACATATAGTATTGGTTGGCTTTGGTTTTAGATCTGTATCTAGTATTATCCCGTTTTGCTCTAGTATCTTGTTTCGTAGTTCATCACCCATTCTATTTTTGATATATCTCCTACCTTGTTGTGAATTCATTGACCAGCGAACCTTTTTCTTTAAAGCATATTCTGGTAAGTAATCACTATCTGCGGTTATTGATGAATGTCTTATACAGTAGGGATTCCATTTCTTTGTATTTAGAAAATATTCTAGTCTTTCTTTTTCTCTTTGGTCTGTGATTTTACCAGTTATCACTAATCTCTTGATTCTATCTCTTAATCTAGTCATTATAAAATAAATAAGCATTGTTGAAATGCTTGTACCATCAGTTAATTTACTAATAAGGTAAGCATTAGCATTATTTTTATCTGGATGCTTGTTTAACCAATCTCTAAGATATGGAAAAGAGAAAGTTAAAAGAATTGGACCACTGCCAGTTTTTGCAGTGAAAGGAATTTCACCTTCCCCGTACTTTTCCCTTAACCTTATATGTTTTATTTTTAGTAGAGTTATTTCATGTGGTCTAGCGTCCAGATCCCAAAGCAATGATATGATGGCTTTATTCCTTATCGATATTTCATATTTTATTATAGATTGTAATTCCTCTTTATCCCAAATTTCAGTACCATTATAGGGACTTAATCTATTGGTTTGTTTTTTCTTTATATTCATAAAATTTGGGGTTGTCCAATATTCTTGGCCTTTATCATCATCGCAATTATAAAACCATCTATAGAAGGTTATCAATCTCAACAAATAGATGTTATATGTTGCTGTCCATCTTTTTTCTGGATCATCATTTTTAATAAAAGTATTTAAAAAGTCTAATACTTGATGTTTTTCTTTTACATCCGATAAGTTAGTTTCACCTATATATCTAGCAAAATAAAATACAGTTTGTAAATTATTTACTTGGGAAAGTAATGAACCGCCCTTGCCATTAAGATGGGTATAATATCTATTAATAACATTAGCATTTTTCTTGTTGTCTAACATGTTTGCACGTGATAAAAGTTTCTTTATATTCCCAGCCATATTTGGTAATCTGTTTAGACATTGCTTTTAAACGTTAGTCAATAAATCATTACAAACCATAAACATTTAACTCAATAAATTCTAATAGTTTTAATTATCAACCATAGAATCAAATGTTTAATTAGTCTAATGATCAAAGCATCAATCTATAACAGAAACAAGTCCCAATGGAGTTCATTTTTTAGGATGCCAAGGCTCACTCTAATTGTACTAATTGTACTATTAGTAATTTTTTTTAATTATGTAACATCAGGTTTTTCACTTTCTGTTTTAGCTACAATTAGTATGAATAATACCAGTCAAGGGTCTCAGGACGTTTCTTTTAGTGGAGCAGTATCCTCAAATCCCGACGTCTTTCACAATTCAGGGCTTGAACAATCATTTTTCATTTTCCCAGTTAAAAATGAAAGCACTACTTATTCAGGAGTATTGACTTTTACTTCGAGCAAACCCGTACAAATACAATCGTTGAATATATTGACTATAAATAATAGCTTGAAACTGCCTGTCCAATTTGGAACACTATATACATTTCCTGTTAACGATACTGCGGTAATTCCAACTAATCTGCTTGACGAGCCCAAAAACACTGGTAGTGCCCAGTTCTCTGGGAATGGATTGCGTATT
>JBBRRF010000116.1:0-5685 GCA_038200885.1 Candidatus Nitrosocosmicus sp. | reverse complement strand
TCCTTTTTCTTAGATTAGGATAAAATAAAATAAAATATTGAAAGGACGTTTATTGAGTTTCTTTATTGTTAAGCTCTGAAATAGAGATTAACAATAAAGAGAAAGAGTACGATCGAAAAACTAGATTTGTATGTTGTTTTTTAGTTACAAATAATTAAATCACACATTAGCTAGATTTGTTCTATAGGATCATCTTTAATGCAATTATAATGCATTATAGTGATCTATACTTCGATATCATCTATCTGATCATTCCCATGTCAGATTCAATCCATCAGGTCAGCACTGATTTTTTTGATCGAATCTCTAATACGTTATGATGAATCTATTTAGATGTATTTTAATGCTCAATCCTTCTAGGATCGATCTCATACCGAAATACTCATGATTCTATGATTATTGTAAAGAGCGCACCTGGAGGTCTGTAAATCACATTGTGGCATTAGCCAACTTCATTACCGACGCCGCCTTTTGTCTTGGATGCGTTCACAAGTGTTTAGTTAAATGATAATATTAACTTTAGGATTACAAGATATGTCAAAAATATTCCAGACTGTACAATTCAATCCCGACCCCACTTAGAACTGCGTCGAAACCCGTAATCTGACATTTAGACATGAGCTAAATATTGCAGGTATGGTTTTGCACAAAGAACCAGACTGCAGAATAGATTATAGTCTTCATTCGGCATAACTCGAAAAAATTCATTCGGCATAACTCGAAAAAATTATTACCAAATTCAACAAATTAGTTTCGTTATGATTAAAAATTAAAATTTGGCTAAGAATTTGGGTTAAAGATCTGGATTCGCTTGGGAAGTGTGATTCATCCTCTCGAAATATCTTAGAATATCTTATCAATCGGAACTATTTTATCCCAATCATCACGCGTAATTTGATAACCTTCATAATGTTATCATGACATGCTGAATTGATACCCAACTAATTAATTTTTAAAAGGTAGAATAAAATAAACAGTAGTGCAGCAAGTAAATTTGGCATCAGATAAGAAAGATGAATATTATTCAAAGAAACTACCGGAGGATATACCGTCCTTGCTTCTTTCATCCTTCTATGTAGGGGAAAAAAAATCTGTTTTCCTAAAGTTTTACAATCCAGCTGACTCACAAATTTATTTTTGGAGCGAGTATTTTATAGGGAGTACTAGTTTAAAAAAACATCAGCCGTACTGTTTTGTCAAAAAGAAATTTGAAGCTGAAGCAAAGAGCGTAGTAGATCAAGATCCAACTAAATTCCAAATTCAAAAAGTGATAAAAGTAGATGATATTGTAGATGAAGAAATAGAGATACTCAAAGTTTTGGCACCCGACCCACTGTCAATTGGGGGCACAGATAATAGTTTTAGGGAGAAAGTTACTTCTTGGGAAGCAGATATAAAGTATCATGAAAGCTATCTCTATGATTTAGGATTAATTCCAGGGGCTTTTTATAAAAGAATCGGCAGTAACCTGGTATTTCACGAATTCCCAATACCAAAAAAGGTGGATCAATATTTAGAGAACCTATTTGCCTCTAACAAATTCCAGAACAATTTCAACAGCAATGAGTACGACAAGTTTTTGCTAAAATGGTCACGTTTGCTGAATCAACCTATACCTGATATAAAGAGAATTGCTATAGACATTGAAGTTGATTCTGAGGAGGGAAGAATGCCAACTGCGCGAGATCATGATCGACTAATAACGGCCATTGGCTTGTCTGCATCTGATGGGTTCAAAAAAGTTTATGTTCTCAAAAGGGATGAGAATATAGATTCAACAACATTGGACCCAAGCATAGTGCTTTGTGGCTCCGAAAAAGAGATGCTTTTGTTAACTTTTGATGTATTAAGGAGATATCCAGTTGTGTTGACATACAACGGTGATGATTTCGATATGCCTTATTTATATGCAAGGTCTCAGGATCCTTCGATTGATCCTGCAGATGGGAAGCCAATTGATAAAGAGCAGGTACCTATTCTTGTAAAAAGAGAATCATTTATGAAAAGAGGAATACAAGCTGATCCAGTCACTATTAAGTCAGGAATTCATATTGATCTTTTTAGGACATTTCAGAATAAATCCGTGCAAAATTATGCCTTTAGTCATAAATATTCAGAATTCACTTTGAGAGCCATATGTGAGGCATTATTAGAAGATACAAAAATCGAATTTGAGGGAAGTATTAGCGATCTTTCGTTAGAAAAACTTGCAGAATATTGTCTTAAAGATGCTGATCTAACTTTCAGATTGAGCGCATTTAATGATAACTTGCTCATGAAACTAATAATAATTATATCGAGAATCTCTAGAATGTCTATTGAAGATATTACAAGATTTGGGGTGGATCAATGGATTCGGTCTTTAATGTTTTTTGAACATCGACAACAGAACATACTTATACCTAGAAGAGAAGAGTTACTTCAAAAAGGATCTTCATCAACCACTGCGATAATTAAAGAGAAAAAATACCGAGGCGGATTAGTCGTTGAACCCGAGCTTGGAATTCACTTTAACGTAGTTGTGGTAGATTTTGCAAGTTTGTATCCTAGCATAATTAAGATACACAATTTGTCATATGAAACAGTGAATTGTCCTCACAAGAAGTGCAAAGATGATCCACTTAATCATATAGAGGGAACAACCCATTGGATATGTAGGAAGAAAAGGGGGATGACTTCAATTCTAATTGGAACTTTGCGTGATTTACGTGTAAATTACTATAAACATCTGTCCAAAGATACCAGCCTCGATAAAGATGATAAACAACTTTATGGTGTTGTGAGTCAAGCAATTAA
Organism: Candidatus Nitrosocosmicus sp.; assembly: GCA_038200885.1. Classification (GTDB taxonomy): domain Archaea; phylum Thermoproteota; class Nitrososphaeria; order Nitrososphaerales; family Nitrososphaeraceae; genus Nitrosocosmicus. The sequence continues at coordinate 2,889 of JBBRRF010000116.1, read as the reverse complement.
GGTAATTTTAAATGCCACATACGGAGTCATGGGGGCCGAGATATTTCCACTTTATTGCCTACCTGTCGCAGAAGCTACTGCCGCCATTGGGAGAACGACTACGACCAGAACGATCAACAAATGCGATGAGAATCATATCAAGGTAATATATGGAGATACCGACTCGTTATTTTTGAAAAATCCTAGTCCTGATAGCTTGAATGCGATTTCTAATTGGGCCAAATCTGAACTAGGAGTTGATTTAGAAATAGATAAGCGTTATCGTTATGTTGTATTTAGTGATCTAAAGAAAAATTATTTGGGTGTACTTGAAGACGGTACTGTAGATGTCAAGGGGTTAACTGGAAAAAAATCTCATACCCCACCGTTTATTAGAAACGCATTTTACGAGATACTAAATGTGTTAAAGGATATCTTTACAGAGAAAGACTTTACCACTGCTAAAACTAGAATAAAAAAAATAGTTCACTCCCTTGCAGAAGACCTTGAGAAGAAAAATATTCCTTTATCTGACTTAAGTTTTAATGTAATGATAAATAAATCTCCAGAAAAATACGGGATCAAATTTCAAGAAAATAGAAATCATCGCGCCATTTCTTTAGATGGTAAAGATAAGAATATAGAAAGCATAAAGGGGATCCCTCAGCATATAAAGGCCGCAAAACAACTTGTCGAATTAGGACGACAACTCAAAACTGGCGATATTATTTCCTATGTTAAAACAAGGACAATTGAAGGAGTAAAACCCGTTGAATTAGCCAACAAAATGGATATTGATACTGAGAAATATCTTGATACGATGGAATCCACCTTTGATCAAATCTTGTCATCACTAAATTTGAATTTTAAATCTATAATTGGAAAACCTAGGCAATCCAACCTTGATGAGTTGTTTTGGACTTAAATATCCTTCAAAATAATTCTTATAACATATCTGAATAAACATGGATAAAATCTCTTATTTAGAAAGCTTCTTTATACCTCCAGAGAGTACAGTCGCAGGGAATACTTTTTGTGATATTCCCATTCCTATTACTTTTGATGTCTCGAAAATATGCATATTGGGAATCCCTATAGACATTACAACTACGTTTGGAAAAACAGCATCTTTTGGCCCTGAAGCCATTCGAACCGCTTCAGCAAAACAAATCGAAACCCTTGTTTTTGAGGAGGACGTTGAGATTTATGAGAAGGCATTGATTTATGATATTGGCGATGTAAATTTTGGGAAACTTAATGACGGTAAGATAGGCGATATTAAAGAAATTAATAAATTTTGGATAGACTTTGACAGCAAGTTATCTTCAGTGTTGAGAATTATCATCGATTCAAACAAAATTCCTGTTATCCTGGGTGGTGAACATACCATCACATATTCCATTTATAAGGAACTATCTGAGAGACATCCACTATTAATCCATTTTGATGCTCATCGTGACATGAAATCGATTTACCAAGGAATGTCGATGTGTCATACAACTCCATTTTATCATCTGGTTAGGGAAGGTTATCTTAGAGGGAACGATTTGGTCCAAATCGGTATAAGGCAAGGAGATAGGGAAGAAAATAAATTCGCAATTGACAATGGCGTTATTACTTTTGATGCATGGGATTGCAACAGTTCCCTGGAGAAGATCTTACAGTGGTTAAAATTAAACACCTACAAACGAGATATTTATATATCATTTGATATCGATGTCTACGATATATCTTATTTACCTTGCACCGGAACACCAGAACCATTCGGATTAAATCCTTTTCAAATATTAGAGCTTGTCAATAGCATAAGCGATACAGCAAGATTGGTTGGACTTGATTTTGTTGAAACGGGTCTAAAGAACAATGATTTTAGAGAAGGAGCGTTGGCTACCCAAACTCTACTTAGGATTTTGTCTAGACCATACATGTCCAATCTTTGAATACTAGATCTCTTGCATAATTAGACTGGCATCACAATTTTATAAAGTATTTGTAATTATTTGCAATATTTGTATCATAAAATCTGAATTCAGGTCAAAAACTGCTATTTTTTTAGGAAACTTTCCATCGGTGCTAATTACGCAAGAGATCTATTCATTAATTTTCTTTCTTTTAGATAGCAGTTCTTCTGGCTAATATCTTTGTATCCAATCTCTTATTGCTGTATGACTTCTTAACAAACCTGGATAATGCTTTTGATATATTTCTTAACGAAAGACCAAGAAAATAAAGATGAATAGCATAAACTATGTCTTCGATTTTGGTTCTATTTCTTGTTTGACAAAATATATATGATAAATGCTATGGGAATCTATATCTTTTTCGTTAACTTTAAAGAGCAATCAGTTCCAAATAGATAGTGAAAATTGATTCATGAATAACTAACAAATGTAACACAATCTCAATATATTATTATCAATATTGATAATATTTTTCAGAATTACACACAAAATGGAACTTTTTAATATTTTTTCTATTAGTTTAAAATCGCAATCATATTTCTGTTCTTAAAAAATGTCATTGTTTTTTGATCAAGGATATTGATTGGATGACTGACTCCCTCTAATTAGAAACATATTGACTTATTTTAACCAACTGACAATGGTCCATATACAATAAAAAGAAATTTCAAGTTAAAATTCCCTGACTCCAATAAACATATGGTTAAAATCAAGATCATAGTTGGAATTTAACATTATTTGTAGACTATAAGTACGGGCATTACACATTGATAAAGTGTAACTTTATAAATTTTTCAAAATAAATAAATAAAGCCTAAAAGTAAGTGATAAAGTTTTGATAGTTAGAAAGGGCAGTATTTTTATCATAAGATGAAAGGTGGACTCGATTGTCATATTTTTCAGATAAACAAACCAAAACCAACTACAATAAAGTAGTTATCATAGGACT
>JBBRRF010000115.1:0-5709 GCA_038200885.1 Candidatus Nitrosocosmicus sp. | reverse complement strand
GAAACATCATGTTCATTCTTGTAAACCTTGTCTAGTATGCTTGATTTCAACTGGATACTTATCAGAGTCAAAGGTTAGCTAAAAACTTGTCTTTGAAATTAAGTTTGTCAGTATAGGTGGAATAGAATGTAACCTTTTTCCAGTAGCCTTGATAATTCCTTCTGTTTGTCGGTAAGGAAGATGAAGTGAGTAACGGATGTAGCCTATAACAAGAATGAAAGAATTAGGGAAAGTGAATGACTTGCCCTTTTTGTTTTTATTCGTCTTCTCTATTTCTGAACCCCAAATATCAAGAAAATCATACGAGAAAAGGATTTCACCACGTCTAACTAATGAGCGATTATAGGAAGGCCAATCTACCCTTCAGAATGTAGGCCTCGATCTAAACTAAATATGTTGAGTTAGGCGACAAAGCATTTTCAAAATATTGCTTTTATTTTGTTTTTCCTCAATCCTTGATCTGTTCATTTTTGAATTATTTACAGGGAATGAGGATGGTGTCATAATTAACTGACAATTCTTCTTGATATTGATTATCAATGGATATGTTGAATTGATTGAAGTTTCGTATCATATACTTAAAATTGGACTAAACCCTTTGATTAATGACCTCTTATGGGAATTTTTTAATTTCAGAGCCTGATCTATTCTCTTTGCAACAGATGGCTTTTCAAATATCCCATTTGTAAAAATATTTGTGAAATCTTTCTTTGTTCTTTTGGTCGAAACCTTTTGAGGTTTATACTTGCGAATCCAGTTTCAGATTACAACGTGACTTTAGTTGATAAGATGTAAAAAGGATAATGCTTTGACCGTATTTCAAAGCGATAGCCCGAGAAAGTAAAAATACAAACTGAGGTAAATACTTTGAAGATGTTCTGTTTCTCTTACCAATTATATTTGAAATAGGACACATATTCAATCTAAAGAATTTTCATTAAGTTAACAGGACAGCTAATTATATTAAGAACGCTTCTAAAGAATCTCTTATAACATGCTAATCGTAGGATTCTTTGAAAGGAATTCTCTTAATTCTCTTAATTCTATTTTTTATATTCTTTCATTTATCTTGTTGGGACTTACTGTATTGGATATTTCTCTAAATAGGATTCTTGCTCTCCATGGTTCAAGTTATTCAAATTCTGATTTCAAGACATACTTGTTTTATCTTGAGAGTACATTCCTTATCCTGTGTCAAATATCACTTTTGATTTTAATAAAAACAAAAATTAAAGATAATTTTGTCATAAACAGGCTGAAGAAGAATTTTGCCCTGTTTTTGTTTGTCCAAACCTTGGCCTTTGGACTAATTATTTTTACCCTTTTTGAAATTTCTTTCTATTCTTACTATTCGACTATTACTTCGTCAATTATATTCAACATTTCTTATCTTCTTTCTCTCTACTTTCTATACCTGCTTACTAGGTTATTCTTCAAATGGTATTCAATAAACAATAATTTATTGTTTTTACTCTTTGCGATCTCGACTGGTACTCTGTTCTTTAATACCTTGTTGGGTATATCATTAATTGATCTCGGTATTGCAAGTATGCCTGAATTGGTCTATCCCCATTACTCTATGGGATATGTTCCATTTTTTTTTAATGAGGGTGTACTCGTTTTTATGAATAATCTGATTATTATTACTACTATAACGTCTTTTTGTAGCTGCTGGATTTCAGCTGTATCATTGTTGTATGCTTATTTCACAAAGGTCGGCAAAATAAAGTTTTGGGCTATTACTTTGATTCCGTTGTTATACTTTTTAATACCTTTCATACCTGATATTATTTATCTTATTCCAACTAATCTATTGAACTATTATTTTGTATTCATCTCCTTTAACAAAACAATAGGGGGTATCCTTTTTGGCCTATCTTTCTTCATAATGGCAAAAAGGTTTGATAAAGATGATGCCTTAAAGAAATATCTTAATTTATTCGGAATCGGGTTAACTGTGGTTTTTGTGGCTAATCAATCCTTAGTTATGTTAAATCTTCCTTATCCACCTTTTGGGTTAGTTGGTATATCTATGATTAGCTTTGGTAGTCTACTGTTAATGTACGGTATTTCTTACAGTTCTGCTCATTTAAATCTCAATATACAAATGAGAAAGTACATTGAAAAGATTACTGCTGATGAGTTGGGAAGTTATAAATTCTTGAATGAAATCGGAAGAACTGAGGTTGTCAATAATCTTGAAAATAGAGTGAACCAAATATCTAGAAAATATTTGAGTGAAATGAATGAATCCTATAACGTAACTAGTTCTTTTATCAAGGAGGATTCAATATCTGCATATATTAATGAAGTTGTAACTGAACTGAGTATAAGGAAAAATGGCTCGGAAGACGGGGAGTAGAACTTCAATGCGTTTTCTTCTAAAAAAATAATTACTGATGATTTCCCATTGGGATCTCAGTATATTCAAGTCGCATTCTTCGAGTAATCATGCCATATAAAAATAAAAAAAATTTTTTCATTTTCAAATAGTAGTTAGTAGTGCGTTTTTATAAATATTGCTGACTAGATACAATTTCTAACAGATAATCCAATAAGTTCAAGTACGTATCTTAATGAAATAAATTACCAAGCATCAGGTATGATCTGAAATATCAAAATAATATTGGTGCAGTTGCATTACATTAAGGAATATGCTTAAATTGATATGAGGATCTAAGATTCAATAAATTGAGGAATCTACTTTGTACAGATTTTTTATGATTACTGTTTTATAAGATAACAGCGATCTCTTATCCTTGAGCAATTATATCCTGAGGATATGAAACTCTGATTCCAAAACAGATTTTTTCTTATTTTATCTATCCTTTGTTACTTATCATTTGAAACATTTATCTTATAGAAAACTTCATTGCCGATATTTCCTTCCTTACTTGAACCTTTTAGATGCAAATCGTACAATCCAGGCGACAATGGCTTTAAGAATGCCCAATATCCTTCTGCCACAGCTTTTGTATCCTCATCTTTCAACATTTTCTTCATTAATTTTGTGTGTTTCCCATGAGGAATATCTTTAGGTACTTTGAGAGGAAAAGTGATTGGGTCGGACATTATACGAAAAGTATCGATTTTAGTATCATCTACCGTAACTAATGCTTCTACTATATTGTCTATATCGTCCCTAACGTGCTTTTCTAATTCAGATTTGTCTTTAAAGATTGGATCTTCAACAAAATTTGCTTGATAGCAAATTGCAGGGAGTAGAATTGCCCTATCCGATGGAATTTCAACTTCTCTGTGAGCAACATCCATACCATCAAAAGTACCTGCAAGGAACCATACGTTTTTGTCATTCTGAGCAGCTGAATTATTATTTATTCCGGTTTTATCATTAGCAGGATTATTGGCCATTGATTTCGATAAAAGCCATTGCCACCATTTAACGGTCCAATTCCCATATGTACATCCAAATGGTTCTTCATCTGGTTGATAATAAGAGAGATTCATTTCAAATAATCTAATAGTAATACTAACTTATTTCTTTTTTGGATTTTTTGGGATAAGGCATCCAATAATGCATTGTTGCCTAATTCGATTTTACTTTCAATTTGTGACATTTTTAGTCAAAGATAATTGTTAATGATTAATGAATTCGGTATAGTATAGCATAAATAGTACTATTGGATGACGTTATTCATAATTAGGCAACAAAGCATCATTTAACTTCTAATTGAAATGATATAAATATAATAATTTCAACATATTTCATGATAAGATCAAAATTGTGAATGAATAGTTCGGTTTCTTAAGACTTGAAAAACCTCATCATCTTCAATTTGATCAAAATTGAAATAAAAATCCTCTACAGTATTGAAAGTAGAAGGTCCAAAAATATACTCGATTCTATCGACATAAGATCTTAATAAACTAAGTTTCTCTTTGGTAATGACAGGGACCGCAACAATTACTTGTTTTGGGTTTTTGTCTCTAATCCACTTTGAAGAAACAATAATCGAAGAGCCTGTATATACTCCGTCGTCAACTAATAAGACTGTTTTGGCACTTAAATCGACCTGATTTGTTTCGTTGAACTTGTATCTGCTATTTTCATCTTTAATCTTTTTCTCCATTCTAAATATTTCTTTATTTATGAAATTTTTAGAAACGTTATCCGATAATGAATTCAAATATGTGTATTCTCTATCGAGGATTGCCCCTATTGACATTTCAGAATCATATGGGCTCTTTAATCTTTTTGTTAATATTACATCAAAACTATTAATGCCTATTTTTTCTGCAATTGCATCAGCTATGATGACACCGCCATTTGGAATTCCTATGACGACAAGGTCCTTCCGTCCTTTTAAATCCTCGAGAAGTTGAGCTAACAATATTCCAGCTGATCTACGATCTTGAAATCGAGCTCGGAATTTGGCTCTAATTTTATTATAGAACAAGCTTAATGATGATTTTTCCCTATAACGGTTTTCTAGTGAATAGTGATATTTAGTTTCATTTCCAAATAAATTTGAATTGAACCACTCAAAAGCTAATTTTTGGACTTCCGTCACGGTATCTGGTTCGTCCAAAAAATGGTTAGCTCCAGGTATTATAACTAAATTTTTTCTAGTGGATTTTGGAATAATTTTGTATTTTATCTCATTTATATTTACAACCGGTAAATCGCTACTACCCACTATAAGGAGTGTTGGAGTTACTAAATTCCTAAGTGTATTGGGAGACGTAAAATCTAGTCTGCCTCCTCTGGACACAATTGCGCGTATTTGTTTAAAATCTGTTGCCACATTGATGGCTGCGGCGGCACCAGTACTGGAACCAAAATATCCGATTTTGAGGTCTTTAGTATAGCTGTTTACAACTAACCATGCCGTAATTTTACGCAATCTATTCGTCAACAATTCTATGTCAAATCTTAGATGTTTTCTCACTATGTCTTCTCTCTTTTCTTGTTCGGTCAAGAGATCAATCATGAGTGAAGCAAATCCGCGTTCATTTAATGATCGAGATATGATTCGATTGCGGATACTAAACCTATTACTTCCACTTCCATGAACAAAAATAATAATACTATTTGATTCTGATGGTTTAACTAAATGTCCTATTAAACCCAAATCGGGTACCGTTACTACGACTTCCTGCATTGCATACAATATGGATAGGTTTTATTAAATATTTCTTGTCCAAGATAACAAATTCTATACATTTTGTGAAAAAAAACGGGGATGTTTCATGAAAGGTAGTTTGATTTGGAAAGACAATTGATCGTTGAATAAGATGATTAAGTCATAAAATTAGATATTAAAGGATTAGGTTGGTATACTTGAGAATGAATGAATACATTCAAGTATACTGACAAACATTAGTCAGTAGACCTAAAAAGATACTTTTTGATATCCAGATTAAATCTTTTTGTTCGGTAATAGTTTGATATTGCTTGTTTAATATCTGAAAAGTTAGTGTAACTGTTTCTTGACAGGATATTATACTTACCCTGTCTCCAACACTCTTCAACCGCATTTAATAGTGGTAAACCAACGGGAAAGTATTCCATCCTTATCACGTCAGTATTTCTTTGCAGATACTCTTTTACCATCGTTGATCTATGTTGAGTTGCGTCGCCCTGTCCACAAATATAATAAATTTATTGAATTTTTTTCTTACCTCTTCCATAGATCTCTTGCGTAATTAACCAAAACAGCTTTATTGATTATCTTGATTCATCACCCT
>JBBRRF010000114.1:0-5712 GCA_038200885.1 Candidatus Nitrosocosmicus sp. | reverse complement strand
TTTATCCCATCTGACATTTCTAAGTAAACTGGTACACCAACTTTCATCAGGAAGCGAAACAGTTAACGTAAACACATCTTAATTGCATGTCATTCAGCTTTAAACCTGGCTGAAACATTCAGAAATAAGAGCGAATTGTTTTTGCAAGTCAAGAGAATAATATCCTAGGTGATACAGAAGAGTCTATCACTCTTAAAACTCTGGGCTAACCCTAATGTGACTTGAATGAAATGCTTTATGACTATATTACCAAAAATGAATAAAAAATTGGTCTATTGGCGTGTTAACAGGTGAGCTTATCTCTAATAGCTTTTGTTTGTTCACCACCAAATTTGTTTAGTATGTTGCAATAACTGTTACTATTCTCCTAGTCCCTGGGGGAAACTGTATACGTAGCAGTTACGATACTACCCCGAGGAGGTATATGACATGTAGCTTGAATTGATCCTCTTCCTACTACGGTAGAGCAAGTATTGGTACCACTAGCGGGATTATTAAAGTAGAAGAATACCTTATCGTACTTCCCAACAGTGGTCCAAACAAAACCTTTCTCAGAACCAGGGAAAGGCCAACCTGCACCTCTCGTCTTCCAAATGAGATTCCCTTCCTCATCTAATTTAGGAGTACAAGTCCAATATCCCGTTTGCAAGGACCAACCGACATTAGAAAAGGGGCCAGCAGTTGAAGTAGCTTTAGCTTGAATGTTGCATCTGCTTCTTCAATTAACCCAGGAACTAGAAATACCGTCATCCCCACAAATACTACTGAAAGCACCGCTAATTTCGTAGTTTTCCTTTGCATCATTTCTACTAGTTCTGTTTTATTCATACAATACGACTTTGAATTGTCAATTTAACAATGGCTATTAATTATATCTCTAGATTTTCATGCGTAACAATCCTTGACAATTGCAATTATATTCTAGTGTTTTCTTAAAGAATTAACTAACTTAACGGGTTCAGATCTTATATTTACAGATTAAAAAGAGGCGAAAGGCCGGGATTTGAACCCGCTTGTCGCTATGTAAAGTTCAAATCCCGAAAATAAAGGAAGTGAACCCGCGATCCATCTGGGTTATAACGACCTGCACTTTGACTAGCATAAAATTCCACTAGTCGATTAAAAGACGTTTGCTCGACTTAAAACCAAATTCAAAACCTAAAAACATAACTATTTATTATTTTTATGTTTGAATTGCATTTTTAAGATATATCAAATGATTGACATTATTTGCCAAAATAAAAGTTTTTATCCTATTGGTAGTATCACGTCAATAAGCATGGATGGATTAACATTACAACAATTAAAAGAATCCAATTTTCATTCTCCTGTGATTACAGATGTTATTCTTGATCACAAGAAGGTAATTGAAATTATTTCCGAATGGGTAAGCATCGCCGAAAAGGGTTTTGATACATTATGGGATGTAAACATGTTTAATTTTTTGTGGAAATATGGGAAAGATGGCATATACCAAGCCAAAAAATTGATTGAGGAGAAGGATATAAAAATTCGAATGATTACTGAAACCACAAAAGACAATATCGAGTCCATCACTTCAATAAATTGTCCCAATATGAGACATCTAGAAGGTATAAAAGGGAATTTTGGGATTTTTGATCAAAGGGCATACATGGTATTTATTTTTCACAAAAATCATGAATTACCAGACCAAACGCTTTGGAATAATTCAAAATCATTAGTTAGTCAACAACAAATACTCTTTAACAAACTATGGGAAATTTCCGTACCTTTTTCATCTAGGAAATATGAACTCGAAAATCTAGAAAATCCTTTCCAAAAGAAGAGAATATTTACAGATTATAAAACTATTCAACGAGAAATAGAATTAATAATGGATCAACCTGCCAAAGAACTCTTAATATTTTCTTCTGTAAATTTATTTCAACAATTCATTGACAAAGACAACATCATAGAGGCAATCAATACTCTGTTAAAAAAAGGGGTAAGAATGAAGATATTACTTGATGATTTTTCATTAGGTATACTTGATCAAATCAATAAAATAAATAAAACCCATTCTAGTATTGATCATATTCAAACAGCCTACACAAACAGATTAGGAAATTTCAATGAATTAATAATTATTGGTGATCAGAAATCTGTAATGCAGATCAATTATGATCCTTTATCAAAACTATTTGCATCAATTTCAAATGAAGAACACCAAATACTATTACAAGACGTATTATTTGAGAAATACTGGAATGAGGTTATGGATATTACAATTTAAATAGTAAATATAGTCAGTCATCAAGATAAGAGGAAGGATTTGATAAACCAATTTACCTTGTCCAGAAAGCAATTATTTTAAAAACATAAATTGAGTTTGGTTCTTACTTTTGGTCTAAGATTATACCCATATTTGAGGAACACTCGTGGGGATATGATTCAAAGTTGAATATAATCATAAATATCGAACATTGACACAAAAAAATAGTTTAATAATCTACCACTATTTAGGTAATAGTTCTTTAATATGCCACATCGCAAAGATCCCTTTTCCTTGACCCTCGTCTATGTATGATTCATAAACTCCCACAATACTCCTAAGGGATTCTAGATTTCCTGTTGCGTTAGCATCAAAGAATGCCGCTCCTAGACCCGTTTTAATGCCTTCTTCAGTAGTATTTGTTATGGCCTCAAAAGAATAACTTGCAGTACCATTTTGAGAAGAGGTAAAAAGTGCTCTACCAGTAAGGAAGATGGTTCCATCCTCTCTTGAAACTTCATTACCAATTCCAGAGGCAGTTATTTGCAAATTGTCTAAGGTTCCATTGCCCTCAAATGAGTACACAGAACTGGCAGAAGCACTACTATTTAGGTCTCCGAGATTTTGACTTTTTGGAAATTCAAATTTTTCAGTGTAGAAAGGTTTACCAAGAGTCAGATTAGTATTTTTCACATCTATGGTATCTAGAAGACTGCTTTCACCTTGTTGTTGTGAATAACCTATATTTCCTAATGAAAGTGCATAGATAGTTGTTACCACCATCACGATTAAAACTAAAATTTCTGGTTGTTTTTTCATCAACTAAATGTAATAGAAAGGACATATAAAAATGACTTGTATTTATCTTGATACTATTTGTTTAATGAGATGATGAAAAGAAATTAGTCTGTTGTTTTTACCCTGCTTCGTTGCGGCTGAAAAAGACAAGGGATCAACTATTATATTTAAGATAATTTCTTTTGCAATATCTTTATCCTTGTCACCAACAATCTTGGTTATTTGGTTCCTATTATGATGTTGCCCTTTTATGGTATTGCAATATCTTAAATGTTATAATACATTTCTAATCTGCTTCTTCTACGCCTTGTCTTCTTTTTCTCCATGCACAGAAGCTGTGTTTACCCCGTATTTAACAACTATAATAACTAGAAAGTCTCTATTTAAGAAGAAATTAAAAAATATGGGATTTTACTGTTGTGCTAATGCATTGTTGCCTGTATTTTCTTGGTTTTGAACGTTGATGTTGTTGCCAGAGCCTGTTGTATCTCCGCCTGAAACGACTTGACTATTTTGGTTAGATGATTGTGATTGTCCTATTCCCTGTGATGCCTTATTGCCACCTTTTCCATTACCATCTTGTGCTAATGCATTGTTTCCACTATTTTTTTGATTTTGAACGCTTATGTTATTGCATGAGGCACTAGTACTACCACCAGAAACACATTGTGAATTTTGGTTAGATGATTGTGATTGTCCTATTCCCTGTGATGCCTTATTGCCACCTTTTTTATTGCCATCTTTATCATGTTTCTTGAAATAGTTTTTACACCAATTCTTGCTATGATCTTCTCTACAGTCACTCCAGTTCTTGTACTTTTTTTTGGCAAATGCATTGTCCATGCTCATTAGGCTGGGACCCATAATCATTGCTGTGGCAAGTACTGCTACAACGAACAGTGTAGTTCTTTTGGTATTAATTAACTTGTACATTTTAGTCCTGATTTCTATAGTAATAATTAACGATATAACAATTTTTGAAGATTTTAAGTATATCTAGTTCTAGTCGATAAATTCAGTATAATTTAATTAAAAATTTATTTAAAGTTATGTTCCTTTTAGGTTTGATTTAATTACTCATAAAAGTGCTACGTTCTATTATAAAGAATATTGAGATTTACATGTAGATTTACCAGTATTTTGCAAAAGTAATAAATCGTCCTGCTAGTAAAAAGTATAAGTTTATTGAAGATAATACAATGCCTCTACAACGTATGATATTTTTACCATTTCAAATATTCTATGATGTATATATCTACTAATAACAGTCCTCATCCATGGAAATTAATGTTGATATCGGTTTATTAAAATAGATTTTATAAGATAGTCAAAACGGGTTTACTTAAATCTGTGTTAAAATAATATCATACATCAACTAAGAAATCCCTTTTCATATATTCTTCTATCTCACCGAGATATTCAGTAGCTCAAATAAATATCGAAAGAAAGACGATATTTTTTTTTAGTTATACCAAAGATGTTGAAAAAAAGTATGAGCCAAGAACAATCAATACATGATAGGCTTTATGCAGAGGTGAAAATATCTCAGATTTTCAAGATGAATAATTATCAAGACATTCGCGTGGCAATTCAATTACACATACTCATTTTCTCCACCATACATATGCTCTATAATAATTGAATCATCATAATTTTCTATCTGTAACCTGTTCATCAATCTTCCCAGTTCAAAATCTTTGTCTAAGAAGGCGCCATCTTTGATTGCAACAAATTGGTTATTAGCATATTTTTTAAAATATTTACAATTTGAATTAAACCAATCTAAATTATATTTTAATTTTTGTAATTTATCTAGTTCTCTGTCTGCATTTTTCTCCAGAGACATCATAAATTCTTATAGTACTTTCGTACCTGATAATGTTATCTAATAATCTTCCAACTATCAATCAATAATCATGATACTTGAGATATCTGCAAGTATTAGCAAGATTTTAACCAATTATTAACCGTTTGAGTTTTTGATAAATTTAGTAGACAAAATTAAAACAAACATTGGAATGCAAAAGCCCTCGTTGGTTTGACCATATTAGGTGCATGATAGTAAAGGTTCTCACCAATATTACTCCTCCATAAAGAGCGGTTCTATGATCTCACATGAATGCTTGTTTATTCGCACATTTCATTATTATTATTGCTGTTATTATTTTATAATGGATCTGTGTAATGCAAGCTATCTTCTTTTCTCTTTCTCTTTATTACGTCAGAAAGATTAAAAGATAGATGCATTAATTCATAATCTACAATCTATTTAAAATCAGGTATATTCAAATAGTGTTTTATTCTGTAATAGAAAAACCAATAATATTATTTTTATATATATATTAATTCATTTTTTATATAATGTTTTTAGCATCTTTTATTCGATTTGCAATGATCTATTGCGATGTAATAGCATCCTTATCTCCTGTTGTTTTTTGATCTTTCTTTCCCTGTTTTTTTATCTTGTTAAAAATATTCTTCAACCAGTTTCCAATCTTCATCTCTATTTATACTATAAATAAGATTCATTGTAACATATTTAAAATAGATGGAAATAACATGAGTTAGTTGTTTAATCAATAGTTATTTGAGCATGGGTCATAATTACCAACAAACAAAGCTGGTCTTATAGAACGATATTTTGCTTGAAACAGACTATCTAGAAGACAAACAGAGTACAA
>JBBRRF010000113.1:0-5722 GCA_038200885.1 Candidatus Nitrosocosmicus sp. | reverse complement strand
TCTTGTTCATTCCTTAATATGGCTATATGCCATTCTTCTAGGTACACCTCTCCTTGTACAATAATCATTTCCTTTCACTTTGTTTATTGTGCAGGAGGGGTGACACATGTCTATTAGCTTACCATCACGTTCAATGGCCTCTATAAATAAAGAAATGTTTGTTGGTTAATCTTTCATCCATTTGACCTACTTTTCATTCTACTATCCCTTCAGTGTCTTACAGAAGGAGGGATTTTTTGGTTAAACTACCAACTCTTGCTTAAATTTCTTGATATTTCCTGTTTTATTACTCTTGGCTATACCTTTAATAGTTTTTACAATTGCACTTAATGGAGAGTTTACAATTATTCTAACGTAAGGACTAAAATCTTCTATATTTTTTCTTTCAATATCGCTACTATGATTTATGGCTAATCCTCCCACTAAAATAGGAATACTAAATATTGTACTGATCTTTTTTACGAGCCTTACTGCCGAACCGATGTTATCTTCAAGGGTAACTGAAATAAGTATCATAAATGGTTTAGTTTCATCTATATAGTTAATCATTGAATCAGTGGGAATTGAAGGTGATACGTTATTAACTTGAAACCCTTTTTCAAATAGTAAGGATTCTATCATGTTGCAGGCTATATTATGATGTTCTCCATCAGGAGTACAAATAATGATGTTCTCCATTCTATCGTTAGGCTTGATTGAATCTGTGATCTTGTGAATTGTTTTGTTTGCCGTGTTGCTGCAGACATGTTCCATTCCAATATCTAATTTATTTTCTTGCCAGAGATACCCAACATCATATAGAACGGGTCTTAGAATCTCATCATAAAATTCAGCCAAGCTTGCCTGTTCTTTGTATTTTCCTGCAACATCTGCTATCTTTTCAATATCACCATTCTTCAATGCGTCAAAAACCCTTTTTTTCAATGCTGTTGTTATGACCACTTTGTTTTCATGTTCTTGAGTAACTGATGCCAACAGGGATAAGATTTTTGGATTGTTCTTATATTCTGGGGGAATACTATCAATTGTTACATCAGCAGCCTTTCCCAAATATTTTATTGTATGTTGCATGGATATCTTTCTCTTCGAATCCCATTGGCTCTTTACCAGATAATAATAATCAAAACCTTTTACTTTTTTTACTCGTATGAAAACCATATTCTTATATCCTATTACAAAGATATTAACATAGTGCTAAATATTGTAACTAGTGCTAACTCGTATACTCATGGATGATTATTAATGAGGTGACGATTCAGAATAAATGGCTCTGTTAACTTTAGCATTTGAAAAAGAGCAATTTGAGTTGTCACTGGACTAAACGAGACAATACCGACAAGATTTCTTGTATTTTGAGCACGATTTATGACCTTTTGTTCTGAAATGGTTCATCTTAATCGATATGAAATACTGGGAAGTATTTGAAAAATCGCCTTGAGTTAACAGGGCCAAATAAATCGTGATATCTATTGATTCTAAAACCTTAGTTCGGATCCAAAGTTTCGGGAAAATAAAATTAATTGTGTAGTCTAATCTTGTGAAAGGTATTGTGTGATGATAAGATAGTAAAGGCCGCAATTATTATCCCGATCATGTCTCTCCATGTTTCATCTGCTTCTGGTTTTTGCGCTATTATTGGATGTCTAAATACAATATGCACATTATCCAGGATCCAGAAGAATAATGTTCCCCAATCGAGTATTCCAGCAATCAAAGTACCAAGCCTAACCCCAAAGCGTACAAAGTAAATGGCTGTTAGAATTAGAATATACCAAACGATTGCGATAGATAGCCAGAAGGGTTCCAAGAAAGTCTTTCTATCATCTAGAAAATAGTGGGTAGTTCCTATAACTAGTAGTAATAATAAAGAAATTAGAAGAATCTTGTAGTTTATTGACCGAGATGTTCTTTCTTCAAATTTCTTGTACCCTTTTTCTTGTACTTTTTCTCTTCCTTCATGCAGAATTCTAATGATTCTTTAAATGGCTTTAATTCAGTCGGAATAATTTTGAGAATAGAATCATCTCTTACTGTTGATTCGTGCTTTAGACTGTCGATCAAAGGCCTTGCTAATGATGCTTTTATAGGCGTTACTAAATCTACCCAGTATGAAGACAATCTTGGAGTCAAAAAAGGAATTATTAGTATTTTAATAGACTTGTCAAGAATTTTGGCGTAGATCTTCATCATGTCTAAATACGAAAGTATATCTGGACCCCCTATGTCGAAGGTCCTTCCTTCTGTTTCTTTTATCTCGCTAGATTTAGAAAGATATGTTATAACATCTTCTATGATTATCGGTTGACACTTTGTCAATACCCATTTAGGACATATCATTAATGGCAATCTTTCCACCAAATATCTTAACATTTCAAATGATCCTCCGCCTCTACCTAACATTACGGCTGCACGGAAAATTGTTACCTTGGAGTTCAATTTCTTTAATATGTCTCCTACTTGTTTCCTACTTTGCATATGTTGGGATAGGTCATCATCATTACCGTAGGTCAATCCACCCAGATAGATGATCCTTTTTACATTACATTGATTTGCCGCGTTCTTAAAATTTTCAGCGGTAATTTTTTCTCTTTCTGAGAATTTTTTCCAATTTCTGGATGATCCTTCCATTGAATGAACAAGATAATAAGATATATCAACACCTGATAATGCCTTTATACAATCATCATAATTGCTCAAATCACCTTCTATAATTTCAACTGAAACTTGAGAATTCCTTAATTCTTCAATATCAAATTGATTTTTATGCCTCGATAAACCTCGTATAAAATAATTAACATCTTTCTGTTCTTTATTTTCAATCAATTCATTCAACAGTCTGCTTCCTATAAACCCACTCGCACCGGTAATCAGGATAACTGTTTTATCTTTGTTGAAATTCAAACCATTAGGATATTATTTTTCTTATCTATGATTTCGTTTTGAGATTTTTCAATGCCGTCTCTTTTCATAATCCCTGTTCACTACTATGATTAGTGATGATAAACTAAACTCTTAATAAGATTACCGTATTTTTGTTTTTGTTACCCCTAGTAACAAAATTTTGATACAATATGAAATTATACCTATTCGTCCTTTTTCTATATTATTGGTATATTTCATTTCTTCTTCTTTCTCCTCATATACCCCTTAAATGGTCTGATGCAATCTCATTGAGCGTGAAATTATGATTCGAGGGTGTTTCCCTATTTAATGCGATTTACCAATCAGATGTGATGAATTACTGCTGGCAACTAAAATATCGATTTGATAATTTGACCTTGTTTGATGGATCTAAGTATGCCATTTCGTGATAAATCATGATCTTAATTTTGGATTGTATTCTAATCAGCTTAAATTTTGATGCAATATATATTCCTTTAAGGAATTTGTAACTACTGGTAGTATCCTCGGATCGTTTATTTTAGGAATGATGAATTCTTCGTTTAAATGCCTAATGTCAACCAGGTCTGCCATAGATTTGGATACAGATATCAATGTGTCTTCATCTAAATTTCTTATTCTTAAATCTAATAATGCTCTAAATATTGAGGGGAAAACTACCGCGTTATTAATTTGATTTGGAAAATCCGATCTACCAGTTGCCATAATTCTAGCCCCTGCACTTTTTGCTACATCGGGTAAAATTTCTGGTGTAGGATTGCTCAATGCAAAAATAATTGGATCTCTTTTCATCGATTCTACCATTTGTGAATTGATGAGATTTCCAATCCCCGATGTTCCAATAAAGATGTCTGATTCTTTGATTGCTGTTTCTAGATTACCTGCTATCTTGTTTGGATTGGAGTTTAAAGCTATTTCTCTCTTAAAGGAATTCAAGATAATACTACTATCGAACTTTGGATCATTTTGTTTGTTTGATTCGAGATTTCTTAATTTTTCGTTATCACCTTTGTTATTTCTTCCGTCGTAAATGGCTCCTTTCTTATCTACTACTACTATCTCTTCAAAGCCTGCCCTAGATAAAATCTTAAAGATGCCATACCCTGCAGACCCTGCACCTGCAATCACGACTTTAACATTCTTCGAGTCCTTCTCTACTATTCGTAATGCATTTATCAAAGCTGCAAGCGTGATGACTGCTGTACCATGCCTATCATCATGAAAAATTGGGATTGACATTTCCTTTTGAAGTCTTTCTACTATTTCTAGAACCTTGGGAGATTCAATATCCTCTATATTTATGGCACCAAATGAAGGTTCAATAGCTTTGACAAATTTGATAATTTCTTCTTTATCCTTTATAGATATGCAAAGTGGGAATGCATTTACATTACCAAGGGTCTTAAATAAGACTGCTTTTCCTTCCATTACGGGCAGTGCTCCTTCTGGACCAATATCGCCTAGTCCTAGGACTCTCGTTCCATCACACACTATTGCTATGTTATTCCATTTTGAGGTGTAGTCGTATGCCAATTCTTTGTTCTTTTGGATTTCATTTGAAACATATGCGACCCCCGGAGTATAGATTGAGCTTAAAGTTCCCCGGCCTTCTTTTGAATTTTCAAAAATATTATCTGAAGATATCCTACTTGAGATCTCTATTTTCCCTCTAAGTAATCGGTGTAAATTTATTGCGTCTTCCTTTAATGTCAATCCTTCTTATGGATATCTTGAAAATTATTTAAACGAATCATTTTTGTTCTATTATTTGTATCAACAGTGGAACAAAAATGATATCAATGGTTAGTGTGCTTGAATGAAATTTTTAGTAGACAAAACAAAAGAAACTATTAGCAAAATACCAAATTCTATCATAAATATTATTTGTTGTAATTATTCAAAAAAGGTTACAAGTTAAAAAAAGAGGGCGTTAATTGAGAAATGATGCGTTCACAACTGCATTTCTGACTTCTGAAAGTCTTTTTCTTAGCGTCATTATGTTAATATTAGCTGCCGAAGCGATTTTTGCCTGCGATATTTTTTGTTTATGTTTTCTACATGTTATGTAAAGAATGGCTGCTGCGATTGAGAGCGAGTTTTTACCCGAGAATACATTCTCATTTTGTATGGCCAAAAGCATATCTATAGATTCTCTTGCTGTTCTCTCGCTAATTTCTGCCTCATCTGCTATCTTTCTTATAAAAATAGCTGGTTTGAATTGTACGTGTGTAATTTTCAACTCTCTCATTAAAAGACGATAGCATCTGGCGGCAAAAATTTCATCAGCTTGCACTATTTGGGAGATTTCTGGCAATGTTCTTGGGATGTTGGTTTTCTTACAAACTAGATATACACATGAGACTATCATTTCCTTTATTGATCTTCCTTTAATTAGTCCCTTTTCTAATGCCTTCTTGTAATAGGACAGTGCTTCTTCTATACAGAACGATGTCAAGGATAATTTATCTTTTATACGATTCAAAAGATCTATGACTATTTTCAAATTTCTCTTCTTGTTTGAGCAACTAACAATTTTATTTAAGAACTCTATCTTATTATGTTCTTTCCTATTAGAAAACCTTCTGGATGTACTGGTATCATAATCTGCGATTGCTGTTGACATTCCTTTATCATTAAGAATAATGGAATGAGGCAATACGGTGTTAGTATCGCTTTTATATTTATGAAAATCAGTATCTAACTCGGCATCATATATCTTATCTTGAACAATGATACCACATGACTTACAAATCTTCTCACCTTTCTCGTAGTCATAGATAACAGCGTGTTGGTGTACTGGTGAATATTTTTCTATATTTTT
>JBBRRF010000112.1:0-5733 GCA_038200885.1 Candidatus Nitrosocosmicus sp. | reverse complement strand
TGGTTTATGGATATCCTTCGTTAATCGCATCGATCGATAAATTCTTCAAGGTAAAAGTAGATTTCTCGCCGTCTACAGCAAATGAAATCAAAATTGAATCAAATCTAGGTTTTAGAGCCACTATACAAAACTCGGTGCTGTACTTCCCAATAGGACAGGATAGCGCATATCATGAAATAATCAAGAAACTTTACAGCGTTATCCAATATCTGGTGACTCATGCCGGCATTGAAGTTAGATCAAAGTATAGCATTTTAATTCGTTTAGACTCTGAAATCCCGCTAGGCGGAGGACTAGGATCCTCTTCAGCTTTTTGTGTTGCATTAACAGCAGCTCTTTACCATTTAATAGATAAAATAGTAAATAAGGATAAGATTTGTTATGAATCTATCAAAGCAGAGAAGAAACTCAATAGAGATACTTCGGGAGCAGATTGTAGTATTTGCACATTTGGAGGGTTAGGACGATTTGACCGATTGAATGGTTTTGAGAGGGTCTCAGCAGATTTTAGTGATTATCGGTTTTTGATAATAGATAGTGGAGTTGCCCATGATACCTTTTCTATGATAGAGAAGGTAGCCAAAATTAAAAATAACTTTCCTAGTGATTTTAGCAATCTATGTAACAAGTATGGAGATATCTATAACCAAGTTCTCAGCTTCCTTGAGCATAAAGATATTGGAAACATTGGTGAACTTTTAAATAGAAATCACCAATTGTTAGTCAGCCTTTCTTTGTCTAATCCAACAATAGATAAGATAATTAATATTTGCAATTCTGAGGGTTCGTTGGGAACAAAAATTACCGGGGCTGGGGGCGGGGGCTCAGTCTTGACTTTCCTACACAAGGATGATCTTTCAGTAACCAAAAATATTCTAAAAAGATTAGATTTATTAAATTTAAAATATTTCTTTGCAAAGATTGATCCAGAAGGCCTGAGGATAGATCGCAATAACTAGATACCTCAGTGCCTTTGGCCATAGTATCAAGATCCCAAAAAATTTTATTAAATCACACAATTAATAATGTCTTGATATTTCACTAGTCTAGTACGTCTTGATAACTAGTAATTTAATAATCATAAAGTTAGGCGGATCCGTAGTTACCTTCAAAGATAAACCTTTATCCCCAAATTACGAGGGGATCAATAAGATATTAAAAGTGTTAGGTGAGATCAAGAAAAATTTTAAGATTATCATTGTTCATGGTGGAGGTTCTTTTGGTCACTATTGGTCTGTAAAATATGATATGCATACCAAGCCATATCCATATTCGGATCTAGGTGTATCTGTAGTCCATGAATCCATGATCAAACTAAATCACATAATTATCAGTAAATTAATAGAGTCCAAATTAAAACCTTATTCGATTCAACCCTCTGCATTCGTATTTAACAGCGCGGCGGATCCTGCGAGAATACATGATATCTTTGATATGACCGCTGGGAATGATCTGATACCTATTACGTTTGGCGATGTAATACATACCTCTAAAAATAACTTTTCAATTCTTTCTGGAGATACAATAATGTCTATGTTATGCACAGAATTACATCCAGAATTCTCTATTTTCACCACGAATGTAGATGGATTATACAATGATGTGAATAAAGGGGAAATAATCCGTGAGATTCGAGTAGACAAAATAGATATTAACAAAATTTCTTTGAAAGGAGAGATGAAAAAAGAAAACCCTGATTCTTCTTTTGATGTAACTGGAGGAATGAAACGGAAAATAACTGAATCTATTCAAATTGCAAAATCAGGAACACCAGCATATTTGATTAATGGTTTCCATCCAGAAAGGATATTAGATATAATTCACGATCGTAAATATATTGGCACATGTATAAGAATGGGCTCTGGGAGTTAGCACGAAAATGAAATATTCAGATTTCTGGGAGGGAGTTAGATATGGATAGCGAAGATCATTCAATCTCAGAAAAACAAATTGAAATGATAAAGAAGAGAAAAAAAGAAGGAATAGACATTCCTCTGAAAGAAAAGGTTCAGGGCAAAGAATCTACAACTCTTTTGGAGGATGTTTATTTGATCCACAATGCGCTGCCAGAAATCAATATAGAGGATATAAAATTGAATACAGTTTTCCTTGGCAGGAGCTTTTCTGCTCCCATTATCATTGACTCGATGACTGGCGGTACTGATGAAGCACTAGTTATAAACAAAAGATTGGGTCAAATAGCTGAGAAGTATGGATTAGCAATGGGACTCGGAAGTCAAAGGGCTGGACTAAAAAGTGACAAACTGGTCCAGAGTTATGCAGTTGCTCGTAGCGTTGCCCCGAATGCTTTTTTGATTGCAAATATAGGTGGGGCCCAGCTTGCTGAAGGATTATCAAAAGATGATGTCAGAAAAATCATAAAAATGATTGATGCGGACGCATTAGCCATACATTTGAACCCACTTCAAGAACTAATTCAACCCGAAGGGGAGCCACATTTTAAGGGAATTCTACAAAAAATAACCTCGATAGTAAATGAAATAGAGATTCCTGTCATAGTCAAAGAAGTGGGCTCTGGAGTTTCGCCTGAGGTTGCTCTCAAACTCCAGGGTGCTGGAGTAGAGGGTATTAACGTGGCAGGATCTGGAGGTACCAGCTGGGCCGGAATTGAAAAAATAAGAGCGGATAATGCCAACAGTTATATAAAATCTAATTTGGGTAACCTTTTTTGGGACTGGGGGATTCCAACTGCTCTGTGCGTATTATTGACTTCAAGATCAGTAAAAATCCCTGTGATTGCTTCGGGTGGACTCCGCAATGGCCTAGAAATAGCAAAGTGTATGATGCTTGGAGCTAAAATGTGTGCAATGGCCTTTCCTTTCTTAAGAAAGGCTGCAGAATCCGAATATGAATTAGACAAATTCACACAGTTGATTTTAGCACAGCTGAGGGGTACGATGTTTTTGCTAGGGTCATCCGATATTGATTCCTTGGTGAATACAAGATATATATTGAAAGATAAATTAGCAAGTATGTTGAATAGTTATGAGTTCAGAAGACATAAAAACTGAAATCAATTTTGTTGCTTCTAAAATAAATCAATTTATTCTCAATAATATTTCTGGCGAGCCTTTTGGTTTGTATACGGCTTCTTTGCACTATATTAAGAGTGGGGGTAAGAGGCTGAGACCTTTTATGACAATTAAATCCAGCGAACTTCTTAATGGGAGTTTACAATCTTCGCTTCCGGCTGCTGCTTCAGTAGAATTGATTCATAATTTTACATTGGTTCACGACGACATAATGGATAATGATAACGTTAGGCATAACGTAACTACAGTACATCACCAATTTGGAATTCCTTTGGCAATTCTAGCTGGAGATGTCCTCTTTTCAAAAGCATTCCAAGTGATATCTATTCATGGAAAGAAGGTTGGGCTCGATCAAACCGTTTTGTTGAGGATGGTTGACTTGCTATCCACTTCTTGTATTAATGTCTGCGAGGGACAAGCCTTGGATATACAAATGGCTCAGGACGACGAGTTTTCATCAACAGAATCATATATTAAAATGATTGAAAAAAAAACGGCCGCCCTGTTTAGGGTTTCGTGCGAATTAGGCACTCTATCATCACCTGATTTTACCGAAAAAGATTTAGGAAATATGTCTAGATACGGGGAAAAGATCGGCATTGCATTCCAACTAATTGATGATCTAATTGGAATTCATGGGGATTCAAAACTAACTGGCAAATTTGTAGGAAACGATATACGCGAAGGAAAAAAAACTCTGCCTATTTTGTTAGCTTTTCAGAATCTGAATTCTACAGATAAGGATTTATTAAGACAACTATTTGGCACTAAGAATGCGAAAGATTCTGAGATTGCAGAAATGGTAAAAAAAATTGCTGAAATTAGAGTAGATAAGGAAGTTCGTGATATTGCAAACAGTTACGCTGAGGAGGCATTCAAGACATTAAAAAGTTATGACCGGTCTCCTGCCTTAATTTCATTAGAAAATTCTGCGAAATACATTGTGGAACGGAGTTTGTAATTCAAAATGGTTGCTGATCCGAAATTTGTCAATACTGTTAAATTGATAGCTTTGAAAAATGCACTGGAGTTTAACAACACAATAAAAATTGACGTTGTTATTTCAAAGACTTTTTCAATTTCCAAAGACATGGGAGAGGATATTAATGTAAAAGGATTGATTCCAGAAATAAAAGAAATTACTAGTGAACTAAGAGATCTATCAGTTCATGAAAAAAAGACACTGTATGACTTAATTACCTTGGAAAATAATCATTATTTAAAGGATCTCAAAAGTGAAATGGGGCCAAACGATAGTACCCAAAGGGATCCAGAAAATAAAAAGAAAAAAACCTCAACCGGCAAGGATATCGAGTTTGAACTCCCAAATCTAGAAGGGGCAGTCCAAGGTAAAGTAGTAACAAGATTTCCGCCCGAACCCAATGGCTATCCTCATATCGGTCATGCTAAAGCTGCGGTAATTGACGAAGAATATGCTAGAAAATATGGAGGAAAGTTGATCTTGCGATATGATGATACTAATCCTCAAAAAGAAAAAATTGAATATTATAGTGCCATAAAAGATGGTCTTGATTGGCTTCAAGTAAAACCAGATGAAATTAAAAATACTTCTGATGATATTGTTAAAATTTATGAATATGGTAAGGAGTTAATTAGGAGAAATTTTGCTTACGTTTGTTCATGTTCACCAGAAGACATAAAGAGTAACCGCCTAAATGCAATTGCGTGTGATTGTACTAATAATTCAATCGAAAATAACTTGTCTGAATTTGAAAGTATGATCTCAGGAAATTATGACCAGAATCAAGCAATCCTGAGGTACAGAGGAGATATGACCAGTCTAAACACCGCAATGAGGGATCCAACTCTTTTTAGGGTCATAAAAGGCGGTCAACATCCTAAAGTTGGATCAAAATATTCATTATGGCCTACTTATGATTTTGCTACACCTATAGAAGATAGCCTCGACGGCGTTACTCATGCCTTTAGGACAAAAGAATACGAATTACGAAATGAACTGTATTTTTCCATCTTAGATAATTTGTCTTTAACAAAACCAAAGATGATTGAATTCTCTAGGTTGGAATTTGAAGGCATTCCAGTTTCTAAGAGGAAAATTACGCCCTTGATTGAAAAGGGAATAATTAAGAATTGGGATGATCCCAGACTGCCTACACTCATGGGATTAAGGAGACGTGGGATCCTGCCTGAAGCTATAAGGAAATTTGTTCTTTCCCTCAGTATTACACTATCAGAAACGAAACCCTCAATGGAAATATTGGAATCATTTAATAGGAAAATGCTGGACTCCAAAGCCCAAAGACTCTTTTTTGTCAAGTGTCCAGTCCGAGTGAACATAGACACCCTTGATATCGATACAGTTGAGATAAGAAATCATCCTACTCTTGACATGGGCGAGAGGAGGGTACGGGTAGGAAATATAATTTATATATCTAACGATGATGCAATTAAACTAAAAATCGGAGATACATTAAGGTTAATGGACTTATGCAATATAGAAATTTTGTCAATTGAAAAAAATCTCATCAAGGATGATAACGGCGAAAATGAGCCTAATATTGTTATTAATGCAAGAAATAAGGGAAATGAAATTTCTCATAATATACCAAAGGTTCAGTGGGTATCTAAATCCGACTCCCAAAATTATAGGATTTTAAGGCCATTACCTCTGTACGATGGGGACAAATACAATGAAAAT